>NZ_CAKKTL010000021.1:0-8837 GCF_920664355.1 Protofrankia sp. CiP1_Cm_nod2 | reverse complement strand
TGGAGGCAGCGCCGTCCCGGCGGTGGCCGTGCCCCGGCGCCCGGCCGCCGCCGGGGGGCTGCGGATGCTCGGTGAGTTCACCGGGTCGGGCCTGCGCGGCCAGGTCTTCCTGGTCCGTCGGCGGGACGGCCAGGTCATCACACTCACCGGTCTGCTGCGGCACATCGTCGACGCCGCGGACGGCAGCCGGGACATCCCCGCGATAGCGCAGCGGGTACGGACGGCCAGCGGACGCGCGGTCAGCGCGGGCGACGTCGAGCACCTGCTGGCGGCGAAACTGATCCCCCTCGGAGTGATCGCGGACGGTCACGGGGCCACCGCGGCTCCCCGGGCGACCCCGCTGCTGGGGCTCGCCGGCCGCCGCACACTCGTGCCGGAGCCGGCCGTGGGCACGCTCGCGCGCCTGCTCGCGCCGCTGTTCCGGCCGATGGTCGTAACCGGTGTCCTGACCGCCCTGGCCATCGTGGACGCCTGGCTGTTCACCTCGCTGCTCACCCCGACCGGTACCGATTCCGCTGCTGGTTACGGTGCCGGCGCACGGATACACCACGTGCTGGCCAGTCCGGCGCTCGTCCTCGCGGTCCTCGGCGGCACGCTCACGTCCATGATCTTCCACGAATGCGGCCATGCCGCCGCCTGCCACTACGGAGGCGGCCGGCCGGGGGTGATCGGATGCGGCATCTATCTGCTGTGGCCGGCCTTCTACACCGACGTCACCGACGCCTACCGGCTGGACCGCGCCGGCCGGCTGCGCACCGACCTCGGCGGGGTGTACTTCAACGCGATCGCCATCGTCGGCCTCGGGGCCGCCTACGCGGTCAGCCGCGCGGACGCGCTCGCCGTCGTCGTCCTGCTCGTCCATCTGGAGGCGTTCCGGCAGCTCGTACCGGTGGTCCGGCTGGACGGATACTATATTCTGAGCGATCTCGCCGGGGTCCCGGACCTGTTCGCCCGGATCGGGCCGGTGCTGTCCAGCCGGCTGTACCAGACGCGTGAGCGCTGCCGGCGGTGGGCCCCCAGCAGAGGACGGCACCGACGCCGCGGTCGTCACCACGACCGGATCCGTGCCCGAGGCCATGCCTCCGAGCGGGCCTCCGACCGGGCCCGCGTCCAGGGCCGGCAGCGGGGTCACGGCCAGGCCCCGGATCCGCGGGTGACGGCGCTCACCCGCCGGGCGCAACGGACGATCACGGTATGGGTGCTGGTCGTGGCCCCGCTGCTGGCCGCCAACCTCGTCCTCATCATCATGATTGCTCCGAGCGTGGTCGCCCGGTCCGTGAGTGCGCTGCGGGAGCGGGCCGGGCTCGTCGCGCACGCCGCCGGGGCGGGGGAGCCGACAGTCATGATCGTGGACGCGCTGGGCGCCGTCATCCTCGCGCTTCCGGCGGCCGGTATCGCCTTCCTGCTGCTGCGGCTGGCCGGCGCGGGTGCCCGGGCGGCGGTCGCCACCGGACGGGGCGGCCCGGGGCGCGCGCTGGCCACCGGCCTCGGCACGATCATCGTCCTCGGGGCCGTCCTGACGTCCTGGCTGCGCTGAGCGGACGCCGACGGGGCGGTCTGGGGCCAGGATGGACGGGTGGGCGACCTTTCCCAGACCGGGGCGACCCGGCGGACCGGGGAGGCACGCATGCCTGGCGACCTCGGCGGCACGCACCCCCGGGGCAGCTCCGTGCAGGCGCAGCTGGCCCGGATGGGCTTCACCAACGTGGACAGGTCCGCCGTCACGGTCCGCCGGCTCGGCCTGGTCGGCCCCGACGACGAACATCCGCCCGGTGCCTCTGGTGCCGGCACGTCGTCCGGTGTGGGCGATCTTCACGACAGCGCACTGCTGGCGGAGCTCGCCAGGGCCGCCAACCCCGATCTCGCGCTCGCGGCGCTCGAACGGATCGTGGAGACCGCGCCGGCCGGCGTCGGGCGTGACCTGCTCGCCGCCCTGGGCACCCGGCCCGGCCTGCGCACCCGGCTGGTGGCGGTGCTCGGGGCGAGCGCCGCCCTCGGCGACCATCTCGTCCGGCATCCCACCGACTGGCGGGTGCTCGCCGACGACGACCTGACGCGGACACCACCGGACGCCGGCCTGACGCGGGCGCGGCTGCTGCGCGCCGTCGGGGCGGACCCGGACGCGCCCCTGCCCCGGGCCGCCGGTGACAACACCGGCATCCTCGACGCGTTACGGGTCGCCTACCGCCGGTCCCTGATGATCCTGGCGGCACGCGACCTGACCGGCGCGGTGTCCCTCGACGACGCCACCGCGGAGCTGGCCGACCTGGCCGCGGCCGCGCTGGACGCGGCGCTCGCGGTCGCGCGCTCGGCGCTGTCGCCGTCGGCGCCGCCGGTGCGCCTGGCGGTCGTCGGCATGGGCAAGTGCGGCGGCCGGGAGCTGAACTACGTCAGCGACGTCGACGTGCTGTTCGTGGCCGAGCCCGGCGCCGACGACCGGCCGGCCACCACCAGCGCCGCGCGGACCGCCGCGCTGGGCACGGCGACCTCCCTGGCGGTGGGCATGGTCCGGGCCTGCGGGACGGTCACCAGCGAGGGAGCGCTGTTCCAGGTCGACGTGGCGCTGCGGCCGGAGGGGCGCGACGGCCCGCTGGTGCGGACCCTGGCCAGCCACGACGCCTACTACCGGCGCTGGGCGCGGACCTGGGAGTTCCAGGCGCTGCTGAAGGCCCGCCCGGTCGCCGGCGACCGGGCGGTGGGGGAGCGGCTGTGCGCCGCGGTGCGGCCGCTGGTCTGGTCGGCGGCGTCCCGGCCCGGTTTCGTCGCCGACGTGCGCGCGATGCGCCGCCGGGTGGAACGCTCCCTGCCCAGGGCGGAGGCCGACCGTGACCTCAAGCTCGGCCCCGGCGGGCTGCGCGACGTCGAGTTCGCCGTCCAGCTGCTCCAGCTGGTGCACGGCCGGACCGACCCGGCGCTGCGTGCCGTCTCGACGCTGTCCGCGCTCGACGCGCTCGCCCGCGGCGGCTATGTGGGACGCCGGGACGCCGCCGGCCTCGCCGACGCGTACCGCTTCCTGCGCGGCACCGAGCACCGCCTCCAGCTCCAGCGCCTGCTCCGGGTGCACACCCTGCCCCGGGACCCGGCCGAGCTGCGCTGGCTGGCCCGTTCCCTCGGGTTCGCCACCGCCAAGCGGATGGAGGCCGAGCACGCCCGGGTCGCCCGGTTCGTCCGCCGGCTGCACGAGCGGCTGTTCTACCAGCCGCTGCTGGAGGCGGTGGCCAGGCTGTCCGCGGAGGAGGTCCGGCTGACGCCGGCGGAGGCCCGCGACCGGCTGGCCGCCCTGGGCTTCGCCGACACGGGCCGCGCGCTGCGTCACATCGAGGCGCTGACCAGCGGTGTCAGCCGGACCGCGACGATCCAGCGCCGCCTGCTGCCGGCGATGCTGCACTGGTTCGCCGACGCCGCCGACCCCGACGCCGGCCTGCTCGCCTACCGCCGGGTCAGCGAGGCGCTCGGGCACACCCCCTGGTACCTGCGGCTGCTGCGGGACGAGGGCGGCGCGGCCGAACGGCTCGCCCGCCTGCTGGCGGCGAGCACCTACGTCGCTGACCTGATGCAGCACGCCCCGGAGTCGGTGCGGCTGCTGCGCACCATCGACGACCTGCGGCCCAGCGGCCGTGAGCAGCTCGTCCGGGCGCTGATCGCGATCGCCCGCCGCAACCCGGCCCGGGAGCAGGCGGTCGGACGGGCCCGCGCGGTACGCCGGGTCGAGCTGGTCCGGGTGGCCTGCGCGGACCTGCTCGGGCTGCTCGACGTCGCCGCGGTGGGCCAGGCCCTCTCGGACGCCGCCGCCGCGACGATCGAGGCGGCCCTGTTCGTCGCGCAGCGCCGCTTCGAGCAGGAGACCGGCCGGCCGCTCCCGGCCCGGATCGCGGTGATCGCGATGGGCCGGCTCGGCGGCGAGGAGCTGTCCTACGGCAGCGACGCGGACGTCGTGTTCGTCCACGAGCCGACGGACGACAGCGGCAGTGGTTCGCTTACGGAAAGTGAGATTTCCGCCGCGGCGGGGTCGGTGGTGGCCGAGCTGCGACGGCTGCTGGCCCTGCCGGCCGGCACCGACCCGCCGCTCGTCCTGGACGCGCAGCTGCGCCCGGAGGGACGGGCCGGGGCGATGACCCGCACCCTCGCCAGCTACTCCGCGTACTTCAACCGCTGGTCGCAGGGCTGGGAGGCACAGGCGCTGCTGCGGGCGCGCCCGGTCGCGGGGGATACCGCCCTCGGTGCCCGGTTCTGCGCGTGGGTGGACGGAATCCGTTATCCACCGGCCCTGCGGCCCGGCGTGGTCGCCGAGCTCGTCCGGTTACGCGGCCGGATGGAGGCGGAGCGTATCCCCGCCGGCGTGGACCACACCCTGCACCTCAAGCTCGGGCCGGGCGGTCTCGCCGACGTGGAGTGGGCCGTGCAGGTGCTGCAGCTGCGGCACGCCCACCGGGTGCCCGCGCTGCGCACGACGTCCACGCTCGCGGGGCTGCGCGCGGCGGCCGCGGCCGGGCTGCTCGACCCGGCCGAGGCGGCCGCGCTCACGCAGGCGTGGACCATGGCGTCCCGTATCCGTAACGCGATCATGCTGGTCCGGGGGCGTCCCGGTGACGTACTGCCCCGCCAGCCGCGGGCGCTGGCCCAGGTCGCCGGCGCGCTCGGCTGTCCGGCGGACAGGGCCGAGACGCTGGTGGGCGACTACCGGCGCGGTGGCGCGCACGCCCGCGCGGTGGTGGAGGCGGTGTTCGCCCGCGAACTGGACAACGGCTACCCGGCCGGAGCGGACGGGTAGCCGTCGCGGTTCTGCCACGGCTGCCGCGGAGCTGGCCAGCGCGCGGGCCGCCAGGGGCCGCCGGCCGCCAGGGGCCGCCGTGGGGAGCCCGTGAGCCCACAGCGGGCCCGCAATGGGAGCCGCTGTGGGACTTGCCGTGGCTGTGGGTCTGCCGTGGCGGCTCAGACGGTGAGGACCGCGTCCGCCGGCTCCTTCTGGCCGGGGATGGCCAGGCTGGGCCTGGTGCCCGCCAGCGCGCTGCAGCAGGTGTCGACGATCAGGCCGGTGACCAGGTAGGGGTCCATGTTGGCGTTGGGCCGGCGGTCCTCGATCCAGCCCTTCTTGGCCTTCTCCACCGCCCACGGGATGCGGACCGACGCGCCGCGGTCGGAAGCGCCCCAGGAGAACCTGTCGTACGGGGCGGTCTCGTGCTGACCGGTCAGCCGCTGCTCGATCCCGTCCCCGTAGTTCTTCACGTGCTCCAGGACGCGGGTGCCCAGTGCCTCACACACAGTGACGATGGCGTCCCAGCTTTCCATGGTGGCCCTGGTGGAGAAGTTGGTGTGCGCGCCAGCGCCGTTCCAGTCGCCGGGAATCGGTTTCGCCGCGAACGACACGGTGACGTCGAAATCCTCGGCGATCCGGTGCAGCAGCCAGCGGCCGACCCATATATGGTCGCCGATGGCAGGCGGCGGGAGTACCCCGATCTGGAACTCCCACTGGGCCATCATGACCTCCGCGTTGGTGCCCTCGATGGCGAGGCCCGCGTCGAGGCACGCCTGCGTGTGCTTCTCGACAATCGCCCGGCCGACCATCTTCTCGCCGCCGACACCGCAGTAGTAGGGGCCCTGGGGGGCCGGATAGCCCACCTCGGGCCAGCCCAACGGCCGGCCCTGCTGGAAAAAGGTGTATTCCTGTTCGATACCGAACATCGGCTGCTGGTCGGCGTACTTCTCGTAGGCCTGGCGGCAGAACGCGCGGGTGTTGGTCGGGTGCGGGGTGAAATCGGTCAGTTCGACCTCGCACAGCACCAGGACGTTTTTCCCGCCGCGCAGGGGATCCGGACAGGTGAACACGGGCCGCAGGACGCAGTCCGAGTTGGATCCCGGCGCCTGGTTCGTGCTCGAGCCGTCGAAGCCCCAGATGTCCGGTTCCTTACCGTCGGCAATGATGCGGGTTTTGCTCCGCATCAGGGGCTCCGGCCTGGTGCCGTCGATCCAGATGTACTCGGCCTGGTAACTCACTCGTACTCCCCGTGGTTGGCATGGCACGTAGCGGAGTTTCTCGTCGCGCACCTGCGGATTGTTTCGACCCGGGCCGCGGGTGCCAGGAGGGTCCGTCCGGATCTTCGCCGGGCACGGTTTCCGTGCCGTTCCGGCACGGTAAATTCCCGATCAATCATGTATTTCCGGTCAATGTGTTTTCCCGGGTGTTCCGGAGCCGTTTTCGCCCCCCGGGCGGCCGGCGACGGAACGGCCATGCCAACGTCCCGCCGCCGGTGTTCCGGTCGTGTTTGTTCCCCGCCGCCACCGCCGGGCGGCCCGGCCGTGGCGGCCGCCCGCGGCGGGCCGGCCGAATTACCGGCCGGGCGGGGTAGGCGCGCGGGATGTCCCCGCCGCCGGCCCCGGCCGCCGGATGTCCCGCCGGGCCTCTGGGATCGTGCGTCCGGCCCGGGATCCGCTCCGGGACCGGGGCGCCGGCCCGTCAGATGCCGTACCGGATCAGATACCGTAGCGGATCAGATGTCGTAGTAGAGCTGGAACTCGTACGGATGCGGCCGGAGCCGGATCGCGTCGACCTCGTTCTTGCGCTTGTAGTCGATCCACGTCTCGATCAGGTCGGGGGTGAAGACGTTCCCGTCGGTCAGGAACTCGTGGTCCTCCTCGAGCGCGTCGAGCACCTTCTCCAGCGATCCGGGCACCTGCGGCACGGCCGCCAGCTCGTCCGGGGGAAGATCGTAGAGGTCCTTGTCGATTGGGTCCGGCGGCTCGATCTTGTTACGAATCCCGTCCAGGCCGGCCATCAGCATCGCGGCGAAGGCCAGGTACGGGTTGCAGCTCGGGTCGGGGACCCGGAACTCGATCCGCTTCGCCTTGGGCGAGACGCCGCTGAGCGGTATGCGGCAGCTGGCCGAACGGTTACGCGCCGAATAGACCAGGTTGACCGGTGCCTCGTAACCCGGCACCAGCCGCCGGTAGGAGTTCGTGGTCGGGTTGGTGAACGCCAGCAGCGCCGGCGCGTGGTGCAGCAGCCCGCCGATGTAGAAGCGGGCGAGCTCCGACAGGCCGCCGTAGCCGCTCTCGCTGTAGAACAGCGGCTCGTCACCCTGCCACAGGCTCTGGTGGACGTGCATCCCGGAGCCGTTGTCCTCGAAGAGCGGCTTCGGCATGAAGGTCACGGTCTTGCCACGGGCGACCGCGACATTGCGAATGATGTACTTGTAGAGCATCAGGTTGTCGGCGGTCCGCAGCAGGGTGTCGTAACGGATGTCTATCTCCGCCTGCCCGGCGGTGCCCACCTCGTGGTGCTGCATCTCGACGGTGATCCCGGCCCTGATCAGCGTCCGGGTCATCTCCGAGCGCAGGTCGGTGAAGTGGTCGGTCGGCGGGACCGGGAAATACCCGCCCTTGTACCGGGGCTTGTAGCCGAGGTTCCCGCCCTCCTCCTTGCGGGCGGTGTTCCAGGCCGCCTCGATGGAGTCCACGGCGTGCAGGGAGCCGTATGGGCTGTAGTCGTAGCGTACGTCGTCGAATATGTAGAACTCCGCCTCCGGGCCGAAGTAGGCGGTGTCCGCAAAACCGGTGCCCCGCAGGTAGGCCTCGGCCTTCTTCGCGGTGTTGCGCGGGTCCCGGGAGTACTCCTCCCGGGTGATCGGGTCATGGATGAAGAAGGTTATCGCGAGCGTCCGGTGCTCACGGAACGGATCGACGAAGGCCGTCGTCGGATCCGGCAACAGCAGCATGTCGGACTCGTGGATCGCCTGGAACCCGCGTATCGAGGACCCGTCGAACATCAGGCCGTCGGTGAACACCGACGCGGAGAAGACCTCGACCGGGATCGTGAAGTGCTGCAGAATCCCAGGAAGGTCGCAGAAACGAACGTCGACGAATTCGATGTTCTGGTCCGTGATGTAGCGGAGTACGTCCTCGGCGTTTGTGAACATCCACCCTCCAAGGGAGCTTCATGGCCGTGTGGACAGAAAGGATACGCCATGCCCAGATGCGGACCGTAACGCCATATGGTTCCGCAAACATGACGAAGTCGTTTCGCGACTGTAACACGGCAGGAAATTGTTACTCTGTGCGACTGGATTTTCGGGACGGTCGCCGGGCCCGGGGCCGGGCATAGGCTTACGCCGTGGGACGCGCACTCGGAAACTGGCTGGAAGGTCCACAACTTCCCCGGGACACCCCGCCCGGTGTCCGCCTCGGCCTGCCGGCGGACGGCCCCGGCTCGGCGGTCGGCGCCGGTCCCCGGCTGGCCGCGTTCGCGATGGACGCCGTCATCGCCAACCTGCTGGCCGGCGTCCCGGTGCTGCTCGGGCTGGACTACTCCGTCAATGCCCGGGGGCTCGCCGTCTATCTTGCCTTCCTGCTGGAGGAGCTCGTCCTGGTCGCGGTCAACGGGCAGACCATCGGGATGCGCGTGATCGGCATCCGGGTCGTCCGGGTGCGTGACCACCGCCCGGCGGGATGGTTCTGGAGCGCGGTCCGCACCGTGCTGCTGGCCCTGGCCATCCCCGCCTTCATCTGGGACCGGGACCTGCGCGGCACCCACGACCGCGCGGCCGGCACCGTGGTCGTCCGCGGCCCCGCCCGCGCCCGCGCCACCGCCAGCGGCCCCGCGCCCGACCACCCCGCCTCCGGCCGCGTCGAGCCCGACCGCCCCACTTCCGCGCAGCGCAAGCCCGCACAGCGCAAGCCCAGGCCCAGGCGCCGTCCCGACCCCGGAACGCACGAGCCCACCCGTCGCCCCGCGCAGTAGCCGTCCCGAGGAGCAGACGCATCGACCCGTGGGACGAACCGGCTGACGTTGCCCTCGTCCGGACGCGGACGAGCACTCGCGCCCGCCTCCGACGAACCCGCGC
>NZ_CAKKTL010000020.1:31337-38105 GCF_920664355.1 Protofrankia sp. CiP1_Cm_nod2 | reverse complement strand
GGGCGGCGGGCCGCGGCGGGCTCGGGCGGCGGGAGTTCCTCGGCCTGGCCGGCCTGGGCCTCTCCAGCGCGCTGGCCGGCGGTGGTGCCCTGCTGGCGGCATCATGCGGCAAGGAACGCCCCGTGGCGCCGCCGCTGCCCCCGGAGCCGAGCCCGCTGCCGGAACGCGGCGTCGCCGAATACTGGAACGGCCGGACGCAGGCCGGCCACTTCGACTTCGCGAACTGGCCGCTGTACATCGACACCTCCCCGGGCCGGCCCGACAGCCATCCGACGCTCGACGTCTTCACCAGCGCGACCGGTATCACGGTCTCCTACCGCGAGGTCATCGAGAACGACGAGTCGTTCTACGCGGGGATCCGGCCGCTGCTGGAGGCGAGCCGCCCGACCGGCTACGACCTGATGGTCATCCCCAACGGGCAGGTGCTCGCGGACCTCATCCGGCGCAACCACCTGGCGCCGCTGGACGCGGGCCGGCTGCCGGCCTTTCTCGCCAACGCCGACGAGAGCGTGGCGAATCCCTCCTACGACCCGAACAACCGGTTCACGGTCGCCTGGCAGTCGGGGATCACGGGGATCGCCTACGATCCCAACCGCACCGGCCGGGAGATCAGCAGCTTCCGTGACCTGTTCGACCCGGCCTTCGCCGGCCGGGTCGGGATGTTCGGGGACGTCCGGGACCTGCCGAACTTCACCCTGGTGGGCATGGGGATCACGCCGGAGGCCTCGACGCCGGCGGACTGGCGGAAGGCCGCGGAGCTCCTGCGCGGGCAGCGGGACGCCCGTATCGTCCGCGACTACTACCAGCAGGATTACATCGAGCCGCTCAGGAAAGGGGACATCTGGCTGTCCATGGCCTGGTCCGGGGACATCTTCCAGGCCAATTCCGAGGGTGCCGGCCTGCGTTTCGTGATTCCCACCGAGGGCGGCATCCTGTGGACCGACAGCATGTGCATCCCGGTCACCGCGCCACATCCGGTGGACGCCATCACCTTCATGAACTTCGTCTACCAGACCGACATCGCCGCGAAACTCGCCGAGGGCATCAACTACATCACCCCCGTCCCGTTCTCACGGGATAAGATCATCCGGGACGCGGGCACCGCCAGCGGCCCCACGCAGGCACAGCTGGTCGCCACCGCCGACAGCCCGCTGGTTTTCCCGGTCCGTTCGGATCTTTCCCGGCTGCGGCGCTACCGCGTCCTGAGCCGGCTCGAGGCCGTCGAGTGGAACAGCCTGTTCCAGTCCGTCTACCAGCCCTGACGACCCACCGAATGTGACGACCCACCGAATGCGACGACCCACCGAATGCGACGACTCACCGACTGTGATGATCCGCTGGCTGTGACGGCCTGCCGGGCAGGGCCGGCGCAGGCCCGGATCCGGATCTGGTGCCGGGCCCGGATCAGGTGCCGGCGTCGGAGCCGGCGTCGGCGTCGAGGGCGGCTCGCAGCGCGTCCGACAGCGTGTCCACCTCGGCGAGGCCGACGACCAGCGGCGGGCAGAAGGCAAGGGTCGACGCGCCGATCGGACGGACGATGACACCATGGGTGAGCATGTGGTCGCGTATCGCGGTGGCATCCACCCCGGCTGGCAGGTCGACCGCCCACATGGCGCCGCGGCCGCGCACGTCGGTGAGGCCGTGCGTCCGCGCCACCGAGCGCAGGCCGGCCGCGAGGCGGTCACCTATCGCGGGCGCCCGGCCGATCAGGCCCTCGGACTCCAGCAGGCCGATGTTGGCGAGCGCGGCCGCGCACGCCGCCGGGTGCCCCGCGTAGGTGCCGCCGTGCCGCAGCACCACATCCGGGCGGGTCAGCGGTTCGTGCACGGCGGGCCCGAGGAGCACGCCGCCGAGTGGCTGGTAGCCGCTGGTGACGGCCTTGGCGAAGGTGACGATGTCGGGCCGGACGCCGAAGTGGTCCGCGCCGAACCAGTTCCCCAGCCGCCCGAAGCCGGTGATCACTTCGTCGAGGATGAGGAACACGCCATGGCGGTCGCACAGCTCGCGCAGCCCGGTGAGGTAGCCCGGCCGCGGCGGGTGGACGCCACCGGCGCCGATCACCGGCTCCGCGATCACCGCGGCGGCCCGGCCGTGGCTGTCGGCCAGCACCGCGCCCACCGCGTCCAGGTCGTCCTTGTCGACCTGGACGACATCGCCGACCCCTGGGCCGAATCCCTCCCGGTTGGCCGGCAGCCCGGTCAGGGTCATCCCGCCGTAGGTGACGCCGTGATAGCTCGGGGAGCGGCTGATGATGATCGTCCGCTCCGGCCGGCCCGCGAGGGCGTGCGCGAGACGGGCGATCTTCACCGCGCTGTCCACCGCCTCGGACCCGCCGTTGGTGAGGAAGACCCGCGCCTGTGGCATGGGCGCGAGCGCGGCGAGCCGCTCGGCGAGCGCCTCGGCCGGGGCGTTGGTGAACCGCTCGAAGAGATGGAACGCGTCCAGCTCCCGCAGCTGCGCCGCGACCGCCTGGATGATCTCTTCGCGGCCGTGGCCGACCGCGCAGTGCCACAGGCCCGCCATCCCGTCGAGGTAGCGGCGGCCGGAGTCGTCCGTGACGTATGCGCCCCGGCCGGAGACGATCCGCAGGAACGACCCCGCGGGCGCCGCCGGACGCGCGAACGGGTGCAGCAGCGGCCCCGGCTCCGCCGGTTCCCCCGTCCTGGGAGGCGACTGGGCAGGGTGCGGCCGGGCGCGGGAGCCCGGCTGGGCGGGGTGTGACGCGGGCGCGGGGCGTGGCATGCAGGCAAGTAGCGCACGTCCCGGGCAGCGTCGCAACAGCCCCGTCGTTCCAGGCCCGTCGTTCCGCCGGGCGCGTGGCGGGGCTCGCTCGGAGGGCGGCGGGACAACGCCGTCCCCGCCAGGCCCGTCCCCGCCAGGCCCGCCCGCATCGGGGGGCGAACCGGGAACAATCATGATTTGTTCTACCGGATACGCCCGGAAATAATCGGTAGTCCGTAAGCAACAGAAATCCTGTAAGCGGTGGAAATCCTCCCGGAGTTCTTCATCCGTTATGGAGCTGGCATTTCCGGGACGGCTGTCGGTGCGGGTTCCCGCACTTCGCGCCAGGCCGGTGGCAGGACGGTCCTGTCTTTCGCGCGTCAGCTGTGGACCGGGCCGGCCGGTGCCGGGCGGGCTACGCTTTCCCTACCGGGCGCCGGTGGTCCGAGCGGCCCGGTCGGGTCCTCGCGATTTCCGGATTCCCAGGTCACTGGGCGGAGGCGAGGTCACTGGGAGGGGGCGCAGCACATGGCCGGAACAGCATCCGAACCGAAGGATGGCATCCTGCCGGCCCGCCGTGACGAGCGGGTGGCCGCCCTTACCGAGCGTGAGGAGCTGCGGCTACAGGAGCGCACCCCGGGCTCACGGGCGATGCACGACCGGGCGGTGCGCTCGATGACGAGTGGGGTCCCGTCGTCCTACCAGGCCCGTGATCCCTGGCCGATCTACCTCACGCACGGGCGCGGTTCCCGGGTGTGGGACGTCGACGGCAGCGAGTACTGCGACTTCCACAACGGCTTCGGCTCGATGGTGCAGGGGCACGCGCACCCGGCGATCGTCCGGGCGGTGCGGGAGCGGATCGGGCTGGGCAGCCATTTCGCCATGCCGACCGAGGACTCCCTGATCGTCAGCGAGGAGCTGGCACGCCGTTTCGGCCTGCCGCAGTGGCGCTACGTCAACTCGGGCTCGGAAGCGACCATGGACGCGATCCGGATCGCCCGGGCCGTCACCGGGCGTGAGACGATCATCAAGATCTTCGGCTCCTATCACGGCCACCACGACTACGTGATGGTCTCCATCGGCACCCCGTACGACGAGATCGGCCCGCCCGACAACATGGCGTCCCTCGCCTATGGCGAGGGGATACCGCGGGCCGTCGTCGACCTGACCGTGCCGGTGCCGTTCAACGACGCCCCGGCCATGGAGCGGCGGATCGAGGCGCTCGTCGCCGACGGGCGGCCACCGGCATGTGTGATCATGGAAGCCGCGATGATGAACCTCGGGGTGATCCTGCCCGAGCCCGGCTACCTGGAGGCCGTCCGGGAGATCACCCGGCGTCACGGCATCGTACTGATCTTCGACGAGGTCAAGACCGGGCTGTGTGTGGCGCCCGGGGGAGCGACCGAGCGGTTCGGCGTCCGGCCCGACATGGTCACCCTGGCCAAGGCGCTCGGCGGCGGTCTGCCCTCCGGCGCCCTCGGCGCGACCGCCGAGATCATGGAGGTGGTCGCGTCGGACCGGGTCAAGCAGGTCGGGACGTTCAACGGCAACCCGCTGACCATGGCCGCGGCCCGGGCGAGCCTGCTGGAGGTCCTCACCCCGCAGGCGTACGCCCACCTGGACCGGCTGTGTGAGCTGCTGATCGCCGGCTGCGACGAGATCCTGCGCCGGCACGGGCTGCTCGGCTACACGGTCGGGATCAGCTCGAAGGGCTGCGTCCACTTCACCGACGCGCCGATCCGCGACTACACCTCGTTCATGGCGCACCAGAACGCGGCGCTGCCGGAGCTCGCGTGGCTGTACAACGCCAACCGGGGCGTGCTGATGGCGCCGGGCCGGGAGGAGGAGTGGACGCTGTCGGTGCAGCACACCGAGGCCGACGTCGACCGCTACCTGGACTCCCTGGACGCGCTGGCCCGCGATATCACCTCGTGACGGAATGTCACCTCATAGCGGAATGTCACGGCCTGGCGGGATGGCATCTGCTGACGGACTGTCACCACGTGGCAGGCGGGCGCCACCCGCTGACGAGCACCGCCGGGCCATCGAGGGGACCTCGGGCGCGCGGGTGGCCCGGCCGGCCGCCCGGGAGCGCCCGGGAGTGCCAGGGGGCACGGCGGGGGATACCGGGGGAGGCTGAGGATATCCGAAGGACTTCCTGAGAGGCGGCTCAAGGATGACCGGGGATATGACGCTCAAGGGATATTTCGGTATGATTTCTGCGTCAAATCCTTCTGACGGGGACGTAATCCGTGGTCTAGTCTGCCTGTCAGTGGCCTTCTCGCGCCCGGGGATTCCGCGACCGGCCGAAGAACGCGCGGCCACAGCTCTTCTCGCGCGCTCGGAGCCCGGCCGGGAACCCGGTGCCGACGCCAGCCGGCAATCCGGTCGACGCCGGCCCGGCCCCAGGTCCGTTCGATCCATATCGGCTACCGGAGTGTGCGTATGGACAGGATTCTGACGAACTTCATCGGCGGTACCAGCGTCCCGGCGGCGGGCGGCCGCACGATGCCGCTGGTGAACCCGTCCACCGCGGAGGTCTTCGCCGAGGCGTCCCTGTCCGGCCCGTCCGACGTGGACGCCGCGGTCCAGGCGGCCGGGCGCGCCTTCGAGTCCTGGCGCGACACCACGCCGAGCGAGCGGGCCAGGGCCCTGCTCAGGCTGGCCGACGCGGTTGAGAAGCGCGCCGCGGACCTCGTCCGGGGGGAGAGCGAGAACACCGGCAAGCCGATCGAGCTGACCATGAACGAGGAGATCCCGCCAATGGCGGATCAGATCCGTTTCTTCGCCGGTGCCGCCCGGCTGCTCGAGGGCCGCTCGGCCGGGGAGTACCTGGCCGGTCACACCAGTTTCGTCCGCCGGGAGCCGGTGGGGGTCTGCGCGCAGGTCACGCCGTGGAACTACCCGATGATGATGGCGGTGTGGAAGTTCGCCCCGGCGATCGCCGCGGGGAACACCGTGGTCGTCAAGCCGTCGGAGACGACGCCGGTGAGCACGCTGCTGCTCGCCGAGATCGCCGCCGAGTTCCTGCCGCCCGGCGTCCTGAACGTGGTGTGCGGGGACCGGGACACCGGCCGGGCGCTGGTGGCCCACCCGCTGCCCGCGATGGCGTCGGTGACCGGCAGTGTCCGGGCCGGCATGGAGGTCGCCCGGTCGGCTGCGGACTCCCTCAAGCGGGTCCATCTGGAGCTCGGGGGCAAGGCGCCGGTCATCGTCTTCGACGACGTCGACGCCGAGGAGGTGGCGGCGGGGATCGCGGGCGCGGCCTACTTCAACGCCGGCCAGGACTGCACCGCCGCCACCCGGGTGCTGGCGGCCCCGGGCGTCCATGACGATCTTGTTGTCGCCCTCACCGAGCAGGCGCGGGCGACCCGGACGGGGCCACCGCAGGAGCCGGCGGCGGCCTACGGCCCGCTGAACAACCTCGGCCAGCTCGGCCGGGTCCACGGCCTGGTGGAGCGCAGGCCGTCGCACGCCGAGGTGCTCACCGGTGGGGAGCCGCTGGATCGGCCCGGGTTCTTCTACCCGGCGACGGTGGTCGCGGGCCTGCGCCAGGACGACGAGATGATCCAGAACGAGATCTTCGGCCCGGTCGTGACCGTCCAGCGCTTCAGCTCCGAGGACGAGGCGGTGGCCTGGGCGAACGGGGTCGAGTACGGGCTCGCCTCCAGCGTGTGGACGCGTGACCACGGGCGGGCCATGCGGGTCGCCCGCCGGCTCGACTTCGGCTGTGTATGGATCAACACCCATATTTCGCTGGTGGCCGAGATGCCGCACGGCGGCTTCAAGAAGAGCGGTTACGGGAAGGACCTGTCGATCTACGGTCTGGAGGACTACACCCGGGTCAAGCACGTGATGAGCAACATCGAGTTCTGACCGGTTCGGGCTGTCGGAGGCCGGCCGGGGGCCGTGACGGTGCCACGGGCGGGCATCCCGCACCGCACCGCACCGCACCGCACCCGGCCGACCTGTGATGAATGGTCGGAGGACGGCCATGGATGAGATCCGTACTCGTAGGGCGCATGACCTGATCGGCCTGCCGGGCGA
>NZ_CAKKTL010000020.1:25111-30758 GCF_920664355.1 Protofrankia sp. CiP1_Cm_nod2 | reverse complement strand
CGGCCGGGACGGCCTGCCGGGCGACGGCCGGGACGGCCTGGCCAGGGCGGTGGACAGTGCCAGGGCGGTGGACGGCGCGGATGCGGCGCGAGCCGTCCGGTCGCCGGTTCCGTCGCGTTATGCCACCCGATACGTGATGGTGCACGGATATCGAAGGGCCTATATACGGGCGGGGCGCGGCCCGGCGTTGCTGCTCGTCCACGGCATCGGGGACAACTCGCAGAGCTGGCGTGGCCTTGTTCCGCTGCTCGCGCGGGGGCGGACGGTGATTGTGCCGGACCTGCTCGGTCACGGCGAGTCCGACAAGCCGCGCGGGGACTATTCCATCGGCGGATACGCGTGCGGGATGCGTGACCTTTTGACGGTGCTCGGTATCGACCGGGTGACGGTGGTCGGCCATTCCCTGGGCGGCGGCATCGCCATGCAGTTCGCCTACCAGTTCCCCGAGCGTTGCGAGCGGGTGGTACTGGTCTCGACCGGCGGGGTGTGCCCGGATCTGCATCCGGTGCTGCGGGCCATGGCGACCGCTCCTGGATCAGGACTGGTGCTTTCGCTGGCCACCGCGTCCTCGCTGCGCCAGGTCGGCTGGGCGGTGACCCGGACGTTGCGCTGGCTGCGCACCGATCTGGGCCGGGACGCCGACGACCTGATGCGGATGTTCGACAACCTGCACATGCGTACCGCCCGGGCGGCATTTCTGCGGACGCTGCGCGCCTCGGTGGACGGTCACGGCCAGGCAATCACCATGTTGGACCGTTGCTATCTCGCCGCCGGAATGCCATGTATGATCATATGGGGTGAGCGTGACGCGGTGATTCCGGTCGAGCACGCGCGGATCGCGCACGCGGCGATGCCCGGCAGCCGTCTGGAGATCTTTGAGGGTGCCGGACATTTCCCCCATCACAGCGATCCGGAGCGCTTCCGGGCGGTACTGGAGGACTTCCTGGCTACCACCCGCCCGGCGACGTACTCCGCCCGGCAGTGGCGGGACCTGTTGTGCTCGCGGGGACGGGTGGGGCAACAGCCCATCCGTGACCGGGACATGGCCGGGTGCCAGTGACCGTCGACGGCCGGTTCACCGGTGGCCGGCCCGGCCGCCGCCGGCGGGGCGATGACGCGGACGGAGGCGGATCTGCCTGGCCACAGGGCCAGGCCGGGGCCGGTCGGGGCCGGCTGGGGCCGGGAACCGGATGACCGAACCACGGCGAAGAAGGTGAGCCGGAAACGAAGATGCGTCGACGGCCCCGTGGCCGGCGGTGAACACGCGGCGGTTGTCGGTTCAGGTTGTCGGCGTGCCACTCGTGGGCATCGTCTTGTCAGGAGTTGTGTTTGAGTCGTACCCGCAACGGTTCATACTGGTGACAGCCTCGCGCTGTTCCCGGGCATGAACAGCCGTGGGCCGGTTGGTCCAGGGTCCGTGATCAGCCAGGTATGATGGCCTGCCTCGACGCCGCCGCCGGCCATCACGTCAGATCGTCAGATCGTCAGATCGTCGAGACAGATGCCACTTCTATGTTCCAACCCGGTGTCGTATTGGGTCGTTGGCGCCCGCTATCGTGGAGTTCGTCGAGCGCGGTCATGCCAATATGGCCTATCCTTGTCGTAGTAACTGGAAGTCAGAGATATATCGGAGGTCGACCGTTGGCACGTCGTGCACGTCTGAGCTGGCCAGAAGAGCGTCGCCAAGCAAGTGAGGTCGTCGTCCGCCGGGTGGACCCCGGTCGCGGCTGGACCCTCGAGCAGGCCCGTGACCTGGTACGGCAGGGCTACTCTGTCGAGCATGTAGCGGAACGCACAGGATTTCCGCCGCAGATGTTGAAAGTCGCCGAAGTCGCCGCCGAGGAGTGAGCCGGCCGGTCACCATCCGCTTCGGCCGCGAAATAAGCACGCTCCGCGACGCCTATAGCGGCAGGCTCCGGCGGGGTGCGCCGAGCCGGCGGAGTGGGGAAGCGCCGAGCGCCGTACCGACGTCCCAGGCCGTCACCCTGCGGAGCCTGGCAGCGACCCAGGGGGCGAGGCCTTCCGGCAGCGTGTAAAAAGCACGGCCACGTCGCTTTTGACCTGCTGGATTGCGTCGGCATCCGTGGTCCGCCCCTAATGTGCGGGCCCGGTGATTTGCGCCGGTCATTCCACCAGCGAGGATGATTGATCGTCCTCATCCGACCGCCTGACGTCGACGTCGACGTCGACGTTGTCCGCGTCCGTGCTTGCCGTACCGCTGCCCGTGGCGCGAACAAGCCGGCCGAGGTGGTCCGAGTAGACGCCGTCCAGGCCGAATCCCACCAGCCGGTTCAGCGTCCCGGACGTCTGCGCGTGCCAGCCGAAGGCGAGCAGCCCGCCGGCGCGTACCACCGGCACCATCGACGCGGTCCACTCGTTGGCCCGCAGGTTCAGCACCGTGGCACCAGCCGCCGCGGCCTCACGCACGTACGCGTCCAGCCGGTCGTCCGGCCGGCTGTCCGGGAGGGCACCGCGACCGCCGCCGCGACCGCGGAAGCCGGCCTCCCGTGCGGACGCGGAGTTGACCAGCCGTACCGGCCCCGGCCCGGCAAGCTCGTCGAGCGACCGCCAGTGACGGATCGCCGGCAGGCTGCCGCACAGCCACAGCCGTTCCGCCGTGCCCGCGGCCCGGGCCACCGCGGCGACGGCCACGGCGGCCCGTCCGATGGCCGACGGGGGATCCTTCAGGTCCAGGCTGAGCTCGAAGTCGCTGCCGCAGGTGGCGTAGAGGTCGGCCAGAGCGGGCAGCCAGGCCGGTAACCGGGCCGCCGGCAGGTCGCCGATCCGGCGGCGGCCCGGGGGGCCGAGCACGCCGTCGTGATGGAGCACCGGGACGCCGTCGGCGGTGAGCCACACGTCCGACTCCAGCCCGCCCGCGCCGCCGGCCAGCGCCCGGCTGAACGCCGCCAGGGTGTTCTCCCGCCGGAAGCGGCCCGGCGCGCCCCGGTGGGCGAACCCGATCACGGCCCCGGCGGGACGGGTCACCGGACGGTGGGCCGGGCGGGCTGGTCGAGAATGCCCAACGCCCGGCTGTGCAGGCGGCCGTTGGTCGTCAGGATCGAGCCGCCGCCGGGCCCACGGCGTCCGGACAGGTCGGTGAAGGTGCCACCGGCCTCCTCGACGATCACCTGGAGGGCGGCCATGTCCCAGAGGGAGACATCGGGCTCGCAGGCGAGGTCGACAGCGCCCTCGGCGACCATCATGTGGGACCAGAAGTCGCCGTAGGCGCGGGTCCGCCACACCGCGTCGACCAGGTCCAGGAAGGGCGCCAGCCGCCCGGCGGCCGACCAGCTCTCGATCGAGGCGAAGGACAGGTAGGCGTCGGCCAGGTCCGCCACCGCGGACACGGCAAGGGAGCGGGTCTCGCCGACCGCCGTGCGGGTGTGGGCGCCCCGGCCGCGGGCCGCCCACCAGCGCCGGCCCATCGCGGGGGCGCTCGCCACCCCGACGGTGACCTCGCCGTCGACCTCGAGGGCGAGCAGCGTCCCCCATACCGGCACCCCGCGCACGAAGTTCTTGGTGCCGTCCACCGGGTCGACCACCCAGCGACGCCGGGTGTCGGCACCGATGAGCCCCTGCTCCTCGCCGAGCACCGCGTCGCCGGGCCGGGCCTCGGCCAGCCGCTCGCGGATCATCGCCTCCACGGCGGTGTCGGCGTCGGTGACCGGGGTGGCATCGGGTTTCGCCTCGACGCGCAGGTCGACGGCCTGGAAACGGGCTAGTGTGATCGCGTCGGCGGCGTCCGCGAGGGCGAGGGCGAGGGCGAGGTCGTCACCGATCGGGTGCCCGGTGGCCGCGTCCCCGTCGACGGTGGGCCGGGTGCCGCCGGGAGCCGGCTGTTGGCCTGGTCCCGGCAGGTCCGTCCCCACGGCTCCCAGAGTGTCTGTTCGGGCGACGTCTGTTCGGGCGGCATTGGTCACGCGGGGAGCCTACCCGCGCGCGCCTTCACCCGGGCGGAAGGCGGCCTTCGTGAACAAGGCCCACCAGACGTCGCGCGGGCGGCGACGCTACCACGGACGGCCTGTCGCCCCCTCCGCCACCCGAGTCAGCCGGCACCTGGAGCGTCAGCTATGTAACCATACGCATCCGCACGAACGCAGGCGCATGTCGATGGGCGCCGGTCATCGCTGAAGATCAGCGCGAGTTTGTCATTTTATACGCTTATACGACAAAAAAGCGTACAAAACGACAAACTTACGCGCCGATTATGGTTTGCGCGGGCGGTCACGGACGGGATGCGCGCCGCTGGGACGGCGTCCCGGGGCGGCCGGTATCGGGGCGGCCGGTATCGGGGAGGACAGCCGGGTTGGCTGGGGCCGGGGGATTTCGGTGACCGCTGGGGCCCGGTACTGGGGACGGCCGGGCTTGGCCGGGGCTGGGGCCGGGGGATTTCGGTGACCGCTGGGGCCCGGTACTGGGGACAGCTGGGCTGGTCGTGGTCGGGGCCGGGCGGTGTGACGGGTCGGCGCCGGCGGATCTCGATCGTGGTCGTCTTGCCGGCGCGGTCCGGGTGGCCGGGCGTTATGACGGGTCGGTGCCGGAGCGGGCGGCGAGCAGCCGGCGCAGGCTGGCCAGCCGGGCCGGGTCCGCCTGGCCGTCCGCCACCGCCTCGTCGAGCGCGCAGTCGGCGAGGCCTGCCAGATGGGTGCAGCCGCCGGGGCAGGCCGCCGCGGCTGGCGCCAGATCGGGGAAGGCCCGCAGCAGCCGGTCGGTGGAGACCGCGCCCAGCCCGAACGAGCGCACCCCCGGGGTGTCGACGACCCAGCCGCCGCCCGGCATCGGCAGGGCGATCGCCGCGGACGAGGTGTGCCGGCCACGGCCGGTGACCGCGTTGACCGCGCCGATCGTCTGGGCGGCGTCCGGCACCAGCCGGTTGACCAGCGTCGACTTGCCCACCCCGGAATGGCCGAACATGACGCAGACGTGGGCCGCCATCAGGGCGGTCAGCCCGGACAGGCCGGCGTCCGGCCTGGTGGTCACCATAGGTAGGCCAAGTGGCGCGTAGAGTGCGCGCAGGGGTGTGTCGTCGGCGAGGTCGGCCTTGGTCAGGCACAGCAGCGGCTCCAGGCCGCCGTCGTAGGCCGCGACCAGGCAGCGGTCGATCAGCCCCGGCCGCGGCGGCGGGTCGGCGAGGGCGCAGACGATGACCAGCCGGTCGGCGTTGGCCACGATCGGGCGTTCCACCGGGTCGGTGTCGTCGGCGGTACGCCGCAGCACGCTGCGGCGCTCGGCCCGCCCGACGATCCGGGCAAGGCTGCCGGCCCGGCCGGAGACGTCCCCGACCAGGGCGACCTCGTCGCCGACGACCACACTGGTCCGGCGCAGCGAACCCCCGCGGACGGCGGCCACCAGCGCCCCGCCAGAAGCGGACATGGACGCGGATGCGGACGTGCCGCCGCTCCCCGGCCCCGGCCCCGGTGCCGGCCCCGGCGGCGGCTGCGCTTTCGGACGTGGTCGTGGTCGCGGCTCCGGTGACGTCCCGGCGACATGGCAGGTGTAACGGCCTCGGTCGACCGCCACCACGGTCGCCGTCACCGCGTCGGCGTGGTCGGGCCGGTCCCGGGTACGCGGCCGCGACCCGCGGCCGGCCCGCACCCGGACGTCGTCCTCGTCGAGTTCCCGCGCCATTCAGGCGCGCACTTCGGGG
>NZ_CAKKTL010000020.1:6757-24906 GCF_920664355.1 Protofrankia sp. CiP1_Cm_nod2 | reverse complement strand
CCGGAGCCGGGCCGTCCGGGGCCGGGCTGTTCGGAGCCGGGCCGTGCCGAGTCGGGCCGTGCCGGGCGGCAGCACGCGGGGCTGTGCCATGTGGGGCTGTGCTGTTCGGGGTGACGCCGCGTGGGACGGCAGCGCGTGGGGTGACGCCGTCGGTGGTCGTGACAGGCAGCTCTCACGCGCGGGCGTCCGCCCCGTCGAGCATCCGCGCCCACAGCCGGGGGAAGGACGGCACGGTCTTACCGGTCGTGGCGATGTCGTCGACGAGCACGCCCGGCACGACCAGTCCCACCACGGCGTAGGCCATGGCCAGGCGATGGTCGGCCCGCGGGTCGAGGCGGGCGCCGGTCAGCGGCGCGGGGGAGACGGCCAGCCCGTCGTCGGTCACGGTGATGTCCGCGCCCAGCCGGCCCAGCTCGGCCGCGAGCGCGCCGAGCCGGTCGGTCTCCTGCAGGCGCAGGTGGGCGATGCCGCGCAGCCGGCTGGGCGAGTCGGCGAGGACGGCGAGCGCCGTGAGTGTCGGGGCGGCCTCGCCGTAGTCGCTGAGGTCGACGTCGATGCCGCGCAGCCGGCCGGGCCCGCGGACCTCCAGGCCGGCCGTGGTCAGGGTGCAGACGCAGCCCATGGCGGTCAGCAGGTCGGGCAGCACGCGCCCGGGCTGGACGGTCCCGCTCGGCCAGTCGGCGAGCACGACCCGCCCACCGGTCGCCGCGGCCGCGGCCAGGAAGGCGGACGCGCTGTTGATGTCGGGTTCGATGACCCGGTCGTGAGCGTGCGGCGGCCCCGGCGTCACCGACCAGCGCGCCTCGCCGCCGGGGCGACGGTCGACGTCCACCTCGACCGTCGCCCCGGCGGCGCGCAGGTCCGCGACGGTCATCTCCAGGTACGGCCAGGACGGCAGCCGCGCACCGACATGACGGACGGTGACGCCCTGGTCGTAGCGGGGGGCCGCCAGCAGCAGACCGGAGACGAGCTGGCTGGAGGTGGACGCGTCCACCGTCACCGCGCCACCGGGCAGGTGCCCCCGGCCGTGCACGGTCAGCGGCATCCGGTCGCCGTCGATGGCCGCGCCCAGGGTCCGCAGCGCGTCCAGCAGAGGGGTGAGCGGACGCTCCCGCATGCGCGGGTCGCCGTCGAAGACCACGTCGCCGTGTGCCAGCGCGGCCAGCGCGGGGGTGAACCGGGCGACGGTGCCGGCGTTGCCGCAGTCGATCCGGGCAGCCGGGGCCGCCTGGAGCGGGTAGCGGCCGTGGACCAGCCAGTCATCGTGGTCATCGACGACGGCGACGCCGAGCTCGCCGAGGGCGGCGGCCATGAGCAGCGAGTCGCGGGAGCGCAGCGGCCTGGTCAGCCGGCTGGTGCCGGCGGAGATCGCGGCGAGGATCAGGGCGCGGTTCGTCGCCGACTTGGACCCGGGCATGGTCACGGTCGCGTCGACCGGCCGGTCGGCCGTCGGCGCCGGCCAGGGATCCGTGGGTACGTCCGTGGTGACGGTCACCCGTTCAGCATGCCGGACGCGGACGCCCGGCAGGCGCCACCGGGGCTGTCAGCCCGCGGCCGTACCCGTTCGCGTGCCGGCGATTTTGATCAGGGCTGGTAGTGGGGGCCGCGGAGATGTGATCGCGCCGCTTGGAAACATGGTTCGGTGGCGCCCGGGTTCCTGTCCTGGTCCGAGGCTGGCATTGCCGTCAACCGTCAACCGTCAACCGTCTAGCGAGTACGTTGAGTACTTGACGTACTTCTGGTGTCTGGCCTAGGAGGTTGGATGACCGCCGTGCACTATGACAGCTACACCGACGCTCGCGCCCACCTGAAGGATCTGTTGGACGCGGCGGAGCGGGGCCGGGTCGCGACGGTGCGGCGGGACAACCGGATCACCGCGTTTGTGGACCAGGAGCGTCTGCGGCATTTCCTGGCCTCGGTGAGCCCGTCTCGCGCCCAGGTGGTGGCGGAGGCGGGCGGGTGGTCGATCCTCATTCCCGGGTTGCCGGTGGCCGCCGACGGGGCGGATCTGGACGAGGCCCTGGACGAGATGATCGTCGCCCTGCGGGAGTATGCCGAGGACTGGCAGGATCGGCTCCTCGACGCCCCCAACCACGCGACCAACTGGGGTCTGGTCCAGTTGGTCACTCTCAGTAGCGACGTCCAGCTGCGTGAATGGCTGGTCGGGCCGGTAGGGTGATCTTTTCTCAGCCGGCCCGCGAGGCGCACGAGAAGTTCTGCCGGGCCGAGCAGTGGACCCAGGTCCGGGACGCACGCGGACGGACCGGCACCCACCACGTCACGTTCGAACTCGCCCTCGCCGACGGACGGGTGCTGCGTACCCGTATCTCGCACCCGGTCGACCGGACGGCGTACGGGCCGAGCAGGTGGAGCCACATCCTGCGCGATCAGTTGGATGTCACGGAGGACGAGTTCTGGACGTGTGTGCGGGACGGCATCCCGCCCAAGCGGGGCGCCCCGGACGTGCCCGCGCAGGCCCTGCCGGCCGAACTCGTGTATCTGCTCAGGCAGCGGGTCGGCCTTGGCGAGGCTGAGATCGCGGGCATGACCAGGGACGAGGCCGTGACACGGCTCAACCGGTACTGGACCACAGGATCATGACCGCCGTGGCGCGGCCTGGCGGGGCATGACCGCTGGACGGCCGGGAAGCGGCGACGGCCGTCGCCGCGGGCTCAGTCGGGGCGGCGGGCGCTGGCGACCAGGTGGATGCCGATCGACTCGCCCTCGCGTTCGGCCGAGAGATCGACCTCGGTGCGGACCAGGGTGGGAAAGCAGGAGACGTCGGAGGCGACCGCGCGGGTCACCGCCTCGGCCGAGAGCACCGTCCGCGGGCGGATCCAGTCGACGTCCAGGCCGGCGCTGGTCAGCAGGGCGCGCAGCTCCTCCGGCCAGAAACAGCGGGTGATCGACCCGTCCTCGGCCGGGACGAGGACGACGTCGGCGCGCGGGACGTCGGACAGCTCCGCCCAGCGGTGCTGCTCGGCGAGCCGGGCCAGGCCCAGCAGCAGCGAGTCGACGCACAGCAGCAGCCGCCCGCCGGGGCGCAGCATACGGTGGATCTCTTCCAGGGTCGTCTCGGTGGCCAGGCAGAACGACAGCGCGCGGCCTTCGGCCAGGACGGCGTCGAAGCTCTCCGGCGTGAACCAGTCAAGCGACCGGGGGTCACCGGCCACCTGCACCAGCCGCCCGGGGCCGGTGATGTCGCCCGGCCGGACCGCGGTGAGCCCGCCGGCCGCGCCGGGACGCACGGAAGCCCCGCCGGAGCGGGCATGGCCGTCCGCGCGCCTGCCGGCAGCGCGGGCCCCCGAACGGTCCGGGGCCGGGACGACGCGCACGACGTCGTGCCCCGCCGCGACCATCTGGCGTGTGAACCTCGTCCGTGGGCCGGAGACGTCCAGGACCCGGATCCGTGGCATCGGCAGCCAGCTGGCCAGCTGGGTGGCGGCGACATCTTCGTAGAACGCCCAGTACGGATCATCGCTGTCCGTGGGGGCCTCATAGACGAGGGTCGGCGTTCGTCCGCGCGACTGATCTGGCTCGGCGTCGAGACGCGGCAGCATGGACCTTTCCTACCCTTCAGGGGGGAAGATGCGAAACAAGTCACACACACTCACGGGAAGTCTGACAGATGCACACGGGCAGCGGTGACATTTTTCTCCCGGGTACGACCACGGCCGGCGCCTCCTCCACCGATCGGACTTCCCTGGAAGTGGACGGCGCACGGGTCTTCCTAGTTCCCGCGACCGGGGCACCGGCGGGAACTGTCGTCCTGCTGCACGGTGCCGCCAGCGGGACGGATGTCGGCGTGTTGTCCGTGCTGGCGCGGCGGCTGCCGGCGCGCGGGGTCGGGGTGGCCCGCCTGGAGATGCCCTATCGTGTCGCCGGCCGCCGCGCGCCGGACCGTCCGGCCCGGCTGGACGCGGTGCTGCACGCGGTCATGGACGCCCTGGGGCGGCCGCGGCCCGTCGTCCTGGCCGGCCGTTCCATGGGATCGAGGGTGGCCTGCCGCTGCGCCCGCACGACCGGGGCCGCCGGAGTAGTGGCCTTCGGCTTCCCGCTGTGTCCCCCAGGACGGCCCTCCGCCTCGGCCAAGAAAGATTTTGGCCGAGGCTTTGGGCAGGATCCCCCAGGACGGCCCTCCGCCTCGGCCAAGAAAGATCTGGAGGAGGAGGCTGCCCGCGACGGTGGGCGGGAGCCGCGGGGGAGCCGGCCGTCGCGCCTGCCCGAACTGCTCGCCGCCGGCGTCCCCGTGCTCGTGCTCCAGGGGGACCGGGACACCTTCGGCATGCCCGGTCCGGACCCGGCCCGGCACATCGAGGTGCATGTCCTGGCCGGCGCCGACCACGCCATGCGGACACGCCGCAAGGACGGCCGCGACGAAGCCGAGGTCGTCGACGAGGCGGCGGCCGTCGCGACAGAGTGGATCATTGTCCGGCTGGCCTCCGCCAGGCCGTGAGCGTCCGGCGGGCGCCGAGGCGCCGAGGCGCCGTGCTCCGCGGTAGTTCTGTCGTGACGCCGTAGTTCTGTTGTAACGTTGTGAAGATTGCAGGTCTATAGTGGTTGATGGCAGTAAATGTCATCTTGTCGGCTTTTTCGTGTTCTCGTGTTGCTCTTCCCGTGTACTTGTGGAGGTGTGAGGGCGGCCCTGTCACGCGTCCGCCGAGGCCGGGGCTCGGGGGCCGCCGGGAATCCGACGGCTGGTCGGGCGGTTACGCCACCTGCAGAGATTCTTGGAGCCGTCCGCGACGCGGGAGAGCGACGGGCCGGGCTGATCGTTTCATGGTCCGCCGGCCCCCATGATCGTGTTGGTTCCGGCCGGCGGGGACATCCATTCGGAGGTTCGATGACTGCCCAGTTCGCAACCGGGCTGGCGGGCCGGTGGCGACACGACGATGTTCGCGACGGCGCGCCTGTTGTGCCGTCCGTGGCCGAGGCCCCTGGGCCGCTGGTAGCCTGTGCCCGCGTCACCGCGTCGACGCCCGCTCCGGCGCCCCGTCCGCATGATGGCCTGCTCGGCCCTTCCGGCCGGCGGCCAGACGTCCCGGAACCTGCCGGTACCGATGGCTTTTCCGTACGCGCGTACGCACCGGCCAGGGTATCGTCCGTTCCAGGAGCCGCCGGCACGTCCGTGAGCCGGTATCCCGCGGACGACCCAAGGAACGAGGGAGTGGTCCTGGTCGACGAGACCGTCGAGGAGCGCAGCAGCCGCTTCGAGCGAGACGCCCTGCCTTTTCTTGATCAACTTTATGCGGCGGCGCTGCGGATGACGCGTAATCCGGCCGACGCCGAAGACCTGGTGCAGGAAACCTTCGTCAAGGCGTTCGCCGCCTTCCACCAGTTCCAGGAAGGCACGAACCTCAAGGCGTGGCTCTACCGCATCCTGACGAACACGTTCATCAACACCTACCGCAAGCGTCAGCGCCAGCCGTTGCAGAGCCCGACCGAGCAGGTCGAGGACTGGCAGCTCGCCGACGCCGAGTCGCACACGTCCAGCGGCCTGAAGAGCGCCGAGACCGAGGCGCTGGAGCACCTGCCGGACAGCGATGTCAAGGAGGCGTTGCAGGCGTTGCCCGAAGACTTCCGTATTGCGGTGTATCTTGCGGATGTAGAGGGGTTCGCCTACAAGGAGATCGCGGAGATCATGGGTACCCCGATCGGTACCGTGATGTCACGCCTGCATCGCGGCCGTCGTGGGCTGCGTACCGCTCTTGAACACTACGCCCGGGAACGCGGCCTGGTCCGGGCCGGCAGCTCCGAGACCGACGGTGGTGGATCGTGAGCTGTGGGGAGCCGCACGCGGTCGACTGTCGGAAGATCCTGGAAGCGGTCTACCTCTATCTTGACGGCGAGATCGATTTCGAGCACAAGCACCTGGTTCGTTCCCATCTGGACGAATGCTCCCCGTGCCTTCGGGAGTTCGGGGTGGAACACGAGGTGAAGCTGCTGGTGGCCCGCAGGTGCGGGGGGGAACGCGCACCCGAGTCGCTCCGGGAGAGCGTCCTGGAACGGCTGCGGGCCGCCCGTATCGACGCGGATACGGCGGAGTTCCGCGCCGAATAAGGACTGAACAAGACTGGAGCAAGGAGGTCGGCCGTGACGGCCGGCCGTCCGACCGGCGGTTAGGCTCTTGTGCCGTGCGTATCCTCGTCACCGGCGCGGCCGGTTTTATCGGTTCCACGGTCACTGACCGTATGCTCGCCGACGGCCATGATGTCGTCGGGGTCGACGATTTGTCCACCGGTCGACTTGAGAACCTCGGCCCCGCTCTGCGTGACCACCGGTTTTCCTTTGAGAAGGTGGATATCACGTCCACCGAGCTGCCCGGTGTCGTCGGGCGGGTCCGTCCCGACGTCGTCCTGCACCTGGCGGCCCAGATCGACGTGCGGGTGAGCGTCAGCGACCCACTGCTCGACGCCCGGCTGAACGTACTCGGCACGATCAACGTGCTGGAGGCGAGCCGGCTCGCCGGCGTCGGGAAGTTCGTCCACACCTCCTCCGGCGGCTCGATCTACGGGACGCCGCGGCACCTGCCGGTGGACGAGACCGTGCCGGTGGCTCCCGAGTCGCAGTACGCCGCGGGCAAGGCGGCCGGTGAGCTCTACCTGTCCGTGTACCGCTCCACATACGGGCTGGCCACGACGGCACTGGCGCTGGGGAACGTCTACGGCCCCCGCCAGGATCCGCACGGCGAGGCCGGGGTGGTGGCGATCTTCGGGACGGCGATGCTCGAGGGCCGCCCGACGAGGATCTTCGGTGACGGCACGACCACCCGTGACTACGTCTTCGTCGGCGATGTCGCGGACGCCTTCGCCCGGTCCGTCCCGCCGGATGCCGCCAACGGCGAACGCCTCAACATCGGCACCAGCACGCAGACGACCGTCCGGGACCTGCACCGCGCGATCGCGGGGATCGTCGGCGTGGCGGACGCCCCCGAGTTCGCCACGCCCCGGCCCGGTGAGCTGCAACGGATCGCGCTCGACATCGGCAGGGCGGCCCGGCTGGTCGGCTGGCGGCCCCAGGTCGACCTGGACAGCGGGCTGCGGCAGACAGTGCAGTGGCTGCGGACCCGTACCACCACCGGCTGACCAGCGCCTCTTCCCGGCACGTCCCCGCCGCCTGCCTGCCGCCGGGCGGCGGGTTCCACGATCGCCACCGGCCAGCCGCCGTTGTGTGCTGATCGCTGTGCGCCGGCAGCTGTGCGCCGGTCGCTGTGTTCCGGCTGGTTGTCGACCGGTTGTCCGCGCTCCTGATGGTTCGGGTTGTGGCCCGGTGGATTGTCACCGGGCCATTGCCGCTCCCGGCCGGTAGCTTCGCGGCCACGCGCGGGACGCGAACGGCGTCACAGATCCGTACGCGACAGATCCGTACGCGACAAATCCGTGACCGCCCGTGCCCGAGTTCGCCCGTGACCCGAAGAACATCACCCGCAGAACGCCAGGTGTCCGGATGGCTCAGGTGTTCGGGCGCTTGCCGTGGTTGGCCTTGCTCTTGGCACGTGCGCGCCGCTTGCGCTTCTTCTTCGCCACGTCGGGAACCTCCTTTCCGCTCCGGCCATCCTGCCAGACCCACGCCTCGGCCCCCGTCCACCACACCCCGCCCCGTCCATCCGCCGAGCGGGATCCCATCGTCGCCCACCGGTCACCCGGCTCGCCTGAACCGGCTCGCCTGAACGATGTGAATCGATGCCGCTGCCCCAGTGGCGAACTCACATCGTTCCACCGCCTGCCCGCTGATCGCGGCGGAGCCGTGGGCCGTCCGTTCCTTTTCCTTACCGGTCATCGGATGATCGGTAAGCCGTCGTGACGGCCGGCTCTTCCGCCAGGGGCTCCCGGGCGGTGGCGGAGCCGCTGTCCGGGGGGAGCCGGGATGCCAGGGTCCGGCGGGCCCGGACCGGCGCGACCGCGCCGAACATGCCGACGCCGGCGGCGATCAGGACGTCGCCGATGCCGACGACGGATCCCGCGCCGGGGAACGCCAGCGGGATCACGTCGGTGGCCGGGCGCAGGACGGTGTCGTCACCGCCCGGCGTGTGCCGGGCGGAGGCGTATATCTCGCTGGCGGGCACGCCGGCCCGTTCGGCCGCCCACAGCGACACCGGCATCTGACCGCCGTTGGCGAGGATCACCACGGTGTTCAGCGCGATCCCGGCCCACAGCAGGCCGACGCCGGGCAGCCGGGAGTTCGCCGCGGCGAACAGCACGACCGCCACCGTGGCCAGCGCCCACGAGACCGCGTGCAGGCCGGGGATGAGCCGGCCCGCGCTCAGGGCCGCGACCGTGGCCACGAACATCCACGGGCGTGCCACATAGATACGGACCAGAGCGTCCAGCGTGCCACCGCGGACCAGCCCGATGATGACACCGCCCACCAGGGCAAGCACAAGGAGAACGAACACACTCGTAGTGTGCGTTGTCCGCGGGGCCTTCGGCCGCAGGTGTGGCATTCCGGCATGTCCGGGTCGCCGCGGCCGGCTCTCCGCCGCCGTGCCCCGGCTGTGCCGCCTGGCTGTCCGTGCCGGCCGCCCACCCGTCCAGTGAAGATCGTTGACAGTTCCGGAGAGGGCCCGGGCCGGGAGTTGTTACCAGCGTGTCAAGAAATTGGGTGGATCGGTGCTCGAACAGGGGCTTTCTTTGTTGACGTGGCGCGCAGCGGTCGGGCGTCGACGCACACTACGCTCACGCTGTGCACATGTCCGCACCGGAGCAGGAACGCTCGGAACAGGGAAGGGGAGCCGTGGCCGAGGAAGTTCGGGCCGAGATGGTAGCCAACGTGTGGAAGGTCGTGGTCGGTGTCGGGGACACCGTGTCGGCCGGTGACACGCTGGTGATTCTCGACTCCATGAAGATGGAGATCCCGGTACTCAGCGAGGACGGCGGCCGGGTCGCCCAGATCGCGGTGCGGGAGGGGGACGTCGTTCAGGAGGGTGACCTGATCGCCCTCCTCGACCAGCTTCCGGTGGCCTGACCAGCCAGGTCCGCGACGAAGCGGGCCCGGGGGCGAGCGGGCCCGGGGGTCAGCCCGCGATCGTGCCGTGTTCGACGCAGCTGGCCGTCCAGCCGGTCGGGGTGATCTGGACGATCATCCGTCGTCGGCAGGTCCGGCAGAACCGTGGCGGTTCCAGCAGCCGGGCCTGGGCGCAGATGTCGTGTCCGCCGTCGGCCAGCGGCCGTCCGCACCGGTCGCAGAAGGCCGCCTCCGCCGCGCCGGCTGACCCGGGGAGCGGGCCGCGTCGGGCCTCCCCGACCGGCTGTGCCGGTCGGGGAGGCCCGACGGGAGCGGCAGAAGCGTGATCGGGCGGCCAGTGGCCTGCCGGCGCCCCGGGCGTGGGAGAAGCGTGATCGTTTCGCCTCTGACCCTCGGTAGTCATGGTTACGAGGGTAGAACATCGGGCGGCTCGGCCGACGTTCTGCCCGCGGCCGTTCTACCCGTCACCCGCCGGCCCGTCACCCGCCGCCACGGCTGGCCGCGGCGGCGCCGGCCTGCTCAGGTCCCGGCCGTCCCGGCCGTTCCGGGCTGCCACGGCCGGGACGGTCAGTGATCAGAACGTGGACTGCATGGACTTGATGGGCATCTTCAGGTCGGCAAGCATCTCCAGATCCGCCTCGGCGGGCCGTCCCAGCGTGGTGAGGTAGTTGCCGACGATGACCGCGTTGATGCCGCCGAGCATCCCGTCGACAGCGAGGTCACCGAGAGTGATCTCACGTCCGCCGGCGTAGCGCAGGATGGTGCGCGGCAGCGCGAGCCGGAACGCGGCGATGGTGCGCAGCGCCTCCTTCGGGCCGACCACCGGGAGATCGGCGAACGGTGTGCCCGGCCGCGGGTTGAGGAAGTTCAGCGGTACCTCGTCGGGCTCGAGCGCGGCGAGCTGGCCGGCGAGTTCGGCCTGCTGCTCCAGCGTCTCGCCGACCCCGATGATGGCGCCGCAGCACAGCTCCATGCCGGCGGCCCGCACCATCTCGCAGGTGTCCCACCGCTCCTGCCAGCTGTGCGTGGTCACGACCTGGGGGAAGTGCGAGCGCGCCGTCTCCAGGTTGTGGTTGTAGCGGTGGACGCCCATCGCGGCGAGCTCGTCCACCTGCTCCTGGGTGAGCATCCCGAGCGAGCAGGCGATGTTGATGTCGACGGCGGCACGGATCGCCTCGATCCCCGCCCGGACCTGGCTCATCAGGCGCTTGTCCGGGCCCCGGACGGCGGCGACGATGCAGAACTCGGTCGCGCCGGTCTCCCGGGTCGCCTTCGCGGCCTCGACCAGCGACGGGACGTCCAGCCAGACCGAGCGCACCGGTGAGTCGAACTTGCCGGACTGGGAGCAGAAGTGGCAGTCCTCCGGGCAGCCGCCGGTCTTGAGGCTGACGATCCCCTCGACCTCGACCTCCGGGCCGCACCAGCGCATCCGCACCTCGTGCGCCAGCGCCAGCGCCTCGCCGATCCGGTCGTCGTCGAGCCGCAGTACCTGGAGGGTCTGCTCGGCGGAGAGCCCCTGGCCACGCTCCAGCACCTGCTCGCGGGCGACCTGGAGGATGTCGGCGACCGGCGCGTTCCCTCCTGGGCTCCCGGCGGCCGTCGGCTGGTCGGCCGTCGGCCGGGTCGGTGTCGGCGGTTGCGTCGGCGGGGTCACGGGCACGGGCACGGTGGCTACTGACGGCGGCAAGGCGGTCTCCTGTGGTAGTTCGGTTACGGACCGTCGATTCGTCCGAGGATCCGGATGGCCCAGGTCCGTGAGGTCCCCGGGATGGTAAGCGGGCCGAGACAAGTCACGGTCTGTGGCTCTCTCGGAAGTCGTGGGCGTCGAAGGTGCCACCGAGGGCGGGCGCCAGGCAGACCCGGGCGGTGGCGCGGAACGCCGCGGCATCGGCGTGCCCCGCGCCCGCTGGCAGCGCTCCGGCGAGTGGGCGCGCGGCGAGCATCTCCATGTCCACGATGTTCGAGCGACAGGCGAGGTCGGGGGCGGCCGGCCAGGAGCCGATGACGAGCCCGGCGAGATCCAGCCCGCGGTTGGCCAGCGCCTCCAGGGTCAGCGCGGTGGTGTTGAGCGCGCCGAGCCCGGCCTCGCTGACCAGCAGCACCGGCGCGGCCAGCGTACGGGCGAGATCGGCGACAGTGCTGCCCTCGTCGTCGTAACGGACCAGCAGCCCGCCCGCGCCCTCCACCAGGACGAGCCGGTAGCGCTCGGCGAGCTCACCCACGTGCCGGGCGACGTCGGTGAGCTCCACCGGGGCACGCCGGTGCAGGCGGGCCGCGGCGGCCGGCGACAGCGCCGCCGGGAACCGGGCGTACTCGTACAGCCCCTCGACCCCGGACAGGGCGCGCACATGGTCGAGGTCGCCGGGCTCGCCGGGCTCGACACCGGTCTGGGCGGCCTTCACCACGGCGACGTCGACGCCCCGCTCCCGGGCGAGGGTGGCCACCGCGGCGGTGACGACCGTCTTCCCGACCCCCGTCCCGGTTCCTGTCACCACGAGAACCGTCATCCGGGACATCCGGGACAGCCGGGACGGCCGGGCGTGCCGATGGCCGCGGCGAAGGCGTCGGCGGCCCGGGCCAGGTCGGTGGCGGTGAGGTCGGCGCGGGCCGCGACCCGCAGCCGGCTCGTGCCCGGGGGCACGGTCGGAGGGCGGAAGCAGCCGACGGCCACCCCGTGCGCACGGCAGGTCTCCGCCGCCCGCACCGCGCGTTCCGGCTCGCCGAGGACGACCGACACGACCGCGCCGGCCGGCCGGGGCGCGCCGGTGAGGTCGGCCAGGTGGCGGGCGTGCCGTCGGACGTCGTCCGCGAGAGCCGGGGTCGCGGTGAGGATCCCGAGCGCGGCGAGCGCCGCGCCGGCGCAGGCCGGCGCCAGCCCGGTGTCGAAGATGAACGTGCGGGCGGTGTCGATGAGATGCGCGCGCACGGCCGGCGGGCCCAGCACGGCGCCGCCCTGGCTGCCCAGCGCCTTGGACAGGGTGATGGTGGCGACCACGTCCGGCTCGCCGGCGAGCCCGGCGTCCGCGAGCGCGCCCCGCCCGCCGGGGCCGACGACGCCGAGGCTGTGGGCCTCGTCCACGACCAGCAGCGCGCCGTGGGAGCGGGCGACCGTGTGCAGCGCGGCCAGCGGGGCCAGATCGCCGTCCGCGGAGAACACCGAGTCGGTGACCACGACGGCGTGCTGCCACGACCGTTCGGTCAGCGCCGCGTCGACCGCTGCGACGTCGGCGTGCGGCGCGATGACCACCTGCGCCCGGGACAGCCGACAGGCGTCCACCAGCGACGCGTGGTTACGCTCGTCCGAGACGATGAGGTCGTCGGGCCCGGTGAGCGAGGTGAGCACGCCCAGGTTGGCCGCGTACCCGGAGGCGAAGACCAGCGCCGAGGCGAAGCCGGTGTGTGCGGCCAGAGCGTCCTCAAGGTCGCCGTGCAGGGTGGTCGTCCCGGTGACCAGCCGGCTTCCGGTGGAGCCCGCGCCCCAGGTGCGCAGTGCCCGCACCCCGCCCTCGACCACCTCGGGGTGGCGGGACAGGCCCAGGTAGTCGTTGCCGGCCAGGTCCAGCGGGCGGGTGGGATCCCCGCCTGCCGGGTCGCCCGGCGTGCCTGAGCCGGGCGCGCGCGGGCGCACGACCCGGCGCAGCCCGGCTTCTTCCCGGCGCCGGGCATGGCCGTCCAGCCAGCCAAGCGGATCGGGGACCGCCTTGGTGGTATGCGGGTGCACACCAGGAAGCCTAGGTCAAAGGTGACGCGATCATGGTTTTCGTGTTGCCGGAGACACTGAAGTCGGCCCGCCGAAGGCAGCGCGATCATGTTTTCGCGCTGCCGGAGGCGCTGGAACCGGTCCCGCCGAAGGCAGTACGATCATGGTTTTCGTGTCGTCGGGAGAGTGACCGGATCATGGCGGTGCCGTGATCCGGGAAAGCTGATCGGGCACACGTGCTCCGAGCCGGCGCCGCGTCTGGCAATCTGCCTGCGTGGGAACGCTGGAGGACCTTCTACGCGAGAGTACCGATCTTGGTGCGGACGACATCGACCATCTGCACGCCCTGGTGGCCGACTGGGCGCTGTTGGCCGACCTGTCCTTCGCGGACCTGCTGCTGCTCGTGCCCAGCCGGGCCACGGCGGCTCGCGGCGGAGCCGGCCCGGGAGCCGAGTTCCTGGTGGTCGCGCAGGTGCGGCCGACCACCGGGCCGACGGCATACCACAACGACGAGGTCGGCAGCGTTGTGATCAACAGATGGGTGGTGCAGAACTCGTGGCGCGAGCACCGGATCGCCCGGGAGGGTGAGCCGGAGTGGGACGGCGGGGTGCCGGTGCGCACCGAGGCGATCCCGGTCCTGCACGCCGACCGGGTCATCGCCGTGCTGGCGCGGGACACCAACCTGGCCACCACCCGGACGCCGAGCGCGCTGGAGTCGGCGTACCTGCAGTGCGCGAACAACCTGGCGCTGATGATCGCCGAGGGGGCGTTCCCGTTCCGGGGCAGCAACGCCGAACTGCCCGAGGCGCCGCGCGTCGGTGACGGGATGCTGCGCCTGGACGGCTCGGGGAAGGTCATTTTCGCCAGTCCGAACGCGCTGTCGGCGTACCGCCGCCTCGGCTACACCGGCAACGTCACCGGTGAGGACCTGCGTTCGGTGCACCGGATGCTGAACCTGCCCGCGACCACGCCGGCCGTGTGGCACGCGATCGGGCGCCGCCGTCCGGTCGAGGTGGAGCTCGCGGTCGGGAGCACGGTGGTGCTGCTGCGCGCGATCCCGCTGTTTCCCGGCGCCACCCGTGAGGTGCTGGTCCTCGTCCGCGACGTCTCGGACCTGCGGCGCCGGGAGGCGCAGCTGCTGAGCAAGGACGCGACCATCCGCGAGATCCACCATCGGGTGAAGAACAACCTACAGACGGTAGCGGCCCTGTTGCGCCTGCAGATGCGCCGTACCAAGGTGGACGAGGCGCGCCTGGCGCTGCGGGAGTCGGTGCGGCGGGTGACCTCGATCGCGGTCGTGCACGAGACCCTTTCGCAGAGCCTCGGCGAGTCGGTGCCCTTCGACGAGATCGCTGACCAGATCACGTCGGTGACGGTGGACCTGGCTTCGACCGGGACCAGGGCGAGCACGACCCGCAGGGGATCGTTCGGCCAGCTGCCCGGTGAGCTCGCCACGCCGCTGGCACTTGTGCTTTCCGAGCTGCTGCAGAATGCCGTCGAACACGCGTTCGATGGTTCGGCCGGTTCGATCGAGCTACGGGTCCGGCGGTATCCCGACCGGCTGGACGTGGTGGTCGCCGACAACGGTGCCGGGCTGCCCGAGGACTTCCAGCTGGAGCACTCGCCCCGGCTCGGCCTGCAGATCGTGCGCCAGCTTGTCCTCGGTGAGATGCAGGGAGCGATCCGCCTCCAGGCGGGTGCGGAGCGCGGTACCGAGGCCCTGCTCTCCATCCCGCTGCGCGACTGAAAAAATTTTTCCAAGATCGGTGTTATGAGGACCGTCGAGGTGGGTACAGCACCACCGTGCCTGGCGCCGTCCCACCCCGTCCTGGCCTGTCGTTTTCTGCCATTTCAACACCGGTCCAGCGAGTGCCGTCGGCTTCGCTGGCAAACGACGCGGACACGGACAGAAGCAGCTCCAAGGCACACGACAGCATCCCGGTGGCCCATACCTCATGGCAGGGCCATCTGGGAAGTCGCCGTCCGGCTCGAGCTGGGGTGGTGCCTGCGGGTACTGCTCAGGCGGTGCGGACGCGGGTGCGCGCGGGGCGCTTGAGCGCTCGGCGTTCATCCTCGCTCAGACCGCCCCAGACCCCGGAGTCCTGCCCGGTGTCAAGAGCCCAGCTCAAGCAATCACTTGTCACGGCGCACCGCCGGCAGACGGCCTTTGCTTCTTCGACCTGGCGTTCAGCCGGACCGGTAGTACCGATCGGGAAGAAGAGCTCGGGATCCTCGTCGCGACAGAGCGCTCTGTGGCGCCAGTCCATGCGTACAACTCCCTCTCTCGTCTCGAGCCACACTGCACGTGAGACGCTTTACGAGCCGCCACGGTTGTGTCGCACTTTCCGGCCGCCAAACGGCTGCCGGGCCCGCGCGGCTTCTCGATCTTTCGACCGGATGCACCGTCGCGTGTGAACCCGAGGTGTATGGGGTCATCCACCTCGGACATTCGCCACCCTCCCACCGCAACTGGCATGGGCGCAAGGACCTGCAAGTGGCTTCCCACCCCTTACCGACCCCTGACCACCCGGTTTCGTCCGTTAGAGACACAGGTGGACCACTCTTTGCGGCGGATCGGACGACGGTGACACACAGACCGTCCTAGTACCGCCAACTCAGGGAACACGCACGCCTGGCAGAGCCAGGACGGCATGCCGAATTGGCATTCGCGGTTGTCACCCCGGGTTTCTCGCGCGGTTCCCGGGCCCGGAGCCTTCCGGATCTCCGACCGGCTTCCGGCCCGCGGGCGGGCCAGGCAGTGATCACGCACTTCCGGCGTTCCGACGCATCCGGCCTCGCCAGCCCTGGCGTTACCGGGGGCGCGGCCGTGATGGCATCGTTGGCGCATGCAGGTTCTTGGTCACCGCGGTAGCCGGGTCCCCGGTCCGGAGAACACCGCTGAGGCGGTGGACGCCGCGTTGCGCGCTGGCGCCGATGGTATCGAAGTGGACGTACGGCGCAGCGCCGACGGGGATCTGGTCTGCGTGCACGATCCCCGGCTGCCGGGGCGGCTGACCGGCCGGGCCGTGATCCGCCGGACGACCCGCGAGCTCACCGGTCTGGGCGTGCCCACCCTGACCGACATCCTCGACGCCTGGGACGGCCGTGGCCGCCTCGTTCTCGAGGTCAAGAACCAGCCGGGCCAGCCCGACTTCGACGCCCCCCGGGAACGGACCGCCCGGGCCCTGGTCGAGCTCCTGCGCTCCCGCGGGCTCACCCGGGCCGCCGACGGCGCGTCCGGGGCGGTGACCGTCTCCTCGTTCGACTGGTTCGCGATCGAGGCGGTACGCGACGCCGGGATCGGCGTGCCCACCGCGTTCCTCACCATGCCGCGGATGTCGGCCAGCGGCGGCATCGCCTACGTGCGCTCCGCCGGCCATCAGGAGCTGCACGCCCACATCTCCTCGGTGCTCGGCTCCCCGGACGTGCCCGAACGGGCCCGGGCGGCCGGCGTGGGCCTGGTGACCTGGACGGTCACCTCGGTGCGGGAGGCCGACCGGCTGCGGGCCGCCGGTGTGGACGGGGTGATCTGCGACGACCCGGCCGAGGTCGTCCGAGGGCTCGGCCGGGGAGCGGCCTGAGCGGGCGCCCGACGGCAGCGAGCCGGCAACCCCTCGACCAGGGGGCTCCCCGCCCGTTCCCGGCTCCGGCTCCGGCTCTCGGGCGGGCGCTCGCGTCCGGCTCAGGCGATGACGGGCGCTCAGCCGATGACGCGCAGCGCCCTCGGCTCGGACCGCAGCGTCACCCGGGTCTGCGGGCCGATGTACTCGCCGTCCATCTGGAACGGCAGCTCGCGCGCGGCCGTCAACGTGATCGTGCGCTGGTCGTGCAGCGTGTAGACGTTCTTGCCGTGGGGGCCCCGGGCGCTGTGCAGCATCTGCAGGCCGGCGTGGGCCGTGCGCGCGAGCGTCGGCCGGTACAGGCCGAGAAGGTCCAGGCCGGTGTCGAACGAGGCCGCCGGGCAGGCGCGTACCAGCTGGGAGTCGAAATACGTCCAGGGCGTCGTGTTGCACACCACGGCGGCCTGGACGGTGTCCGGCCGCGCGGCGCCCGGGCCGGCCACGTCGACGGCCGCCCCGGCGGCCCCGGCCGCCTGGCCCGGTTCGCCGGTGGTGATGGTGATGGGCGGGCGCCGGCGCCCCGCGCCGCGGACGAAATGCCCGAGCGCCGAGCGCAGGTACAGCCCCGGGGTGTTGCGGCGCCCGTGTACCCGCTTGCGCTCCACCCGTTCGACCACGGCCGCGTCCACGCCGAGGCCGGCGCAGAACATGAACCACCGGGACTGGCTGGTGCCCGACCGGCTGGTGAAGGTGGCGTGCCCGAGGCCGATCCGGCGGCTGCGCCCTTCGCGCAGTGCCTCCAGGAGCTCCCCGGTGGCCTCCACCGGGGAGGCGGAGTAGCCGAGCGCGCGGGCGAAGACGTTGGTGCTCCCACCGGGCACCACGGCCAGTGCCGGTGCGCCCGGGACCGGACCCGCCCGCAGGAGGCCGTTGGCGATCTCGTTGACCGTGCCGTCGCCGCCGAAGGCGACGACGAGGTCGACACCGGCGTCGGTGGCGCGCTCGGCGAGCTCGATGGCGTGGCCGCGGCTCTTGGTGGCGACGGTCTCCAGGTGCAGATCCGCGGCCAGGGCACTGACCAGGACATCCCGGACGCGCTGGGTCGTAGCCGTGGCGAGGGGGTTAACGACCAGCAGCGTACGCATGATGTCTACGTTAGCGGTTCAGGGCTTTCCAGGCGTCACGACGTAATTCTTGCCACCGGTGGAATCCCCGCCACCGGTGGAATCCCGCCGGCGGACATCCGCGTCTCCTCCACATCTCGACCCGCGTGTCCACCCGCATGTCGTGGTGGGGCCCGTCAGGCATACCCACCGGGCTTACGCGGCCGTGGAGAACACGTACTGTCGGCGTGTGGGTTCCAGGGCTGGATCCGAGCGGATCGTGCCGGCGCCGGCGGGCGGTCCGCAACATGACAACGCCTGGCGTGCTGCCCGGCGTGCCGTACACGCGTTGCGGGCCGCCGCGGTGCTGCTGGCCGCCGAAGGACTGTTACTTGTCTGCCTCGGCGTCTTCCTGGTGGTGCGGGGTTTCGGCGCGGATACCGACGACCGGGGCCGGGCCGAGCTCGGCGGCCTGTTCGCCGTTGTTGCCGGGGTCGTCCTGTGGCTGCTCACGTGGGCGTTGCTCGCGCGTCGGCAGTGGGCCCGTTCCCCGCTTGTCGTTGTTCAGATTTTGTGTATTCCGGTTGCTGTTGGCCTTCTGCAGGCCCATCGCTATGGCGAGGGCATCCCACTGGTCGCGGTCCCGGTCGGGGTGCTGGTGCTGATCGGTGTCTCCGGTGCCTACCGCCCACACCAGCCCACGGGCCCGGGTGACTCCTCCGGATGACCCGGCCCGCGCTGGCCACGAGCTGGTACGGCCGGGCCGCCACCACGCCCCGCCGGGGGCCCTGCCCCGGATGCCCACAGCCGGAGGATAGGGCC
>NZ_CAKKTL010000020.1:4220-6344 GCF_920664355.1 Protofrankia sp. CiP1_Cm_nod2 | reverse complement strand
GCCCGGCCGCGCGGTGCGGGGCCCGTCAGGTGTCGTCCAGCAGGCCGCGGCGCAGCTGGGCCAGTGTGCGGGCGAGCAGCCGCGAGACGTGCATCTGGGAGATCCCGAGCTCGGTGGCAATCTGCGACTGGGTCATGTTGCCGAAGAACCGCAGCAGCAGGATGCGCTTCTCCCGTGGGGGCAGCTTTTCCAGCAGCGGCTTGAGTGACTCCCGGTACTCGACCCCCTCGAGGGACTCGTCCTGGACGCCCAGGGTGTCGGCCACCGCCGGGGCCTCGTCGTCGCCGGAGTCCGGCGCGTCCAGGGAGACCGCCGAGTAGGCGTTGGCGGACTCCAGGCCCTCCAGCACCTCCTCCTCGCTCATCTGGAGATGGGCCGCGATCTCGCTGACCGTCGGTGAGCGGCCGAGCGTCTGGGACAGCTCCGAGGTGGCCTTGGTCAGCGACAGCTTGAGCTCCTGGAGCCGCCGCGGGACCCGGATCGCCCAGCCCTTGTCCCGGAAGTGCCGTTTGATCTCGCCGACGATCGTCGGGGTCGCGTAGGTGGAGAACTCCACACCGCGCTCGGGATCGAAACGGTCCACCGACTTGATCAGACCGATCGTCGCCACCTGGGTCAGGTCGTCCAGGGGCTCGCCGCGGTTGCGGAAACGGCGCGCGAGGTACTCGACGAGCGGCAGGTGCATCCGGACGAGCTGGTCACGGATCTCGGCCCGCCGCTGGTCCCCCTCGGGAAGGGCGACCAGCTGGGTGAACAGCTCCCGGGCGCGTACCCGGTCGTTGGTCTCACCGGGATGGCCGTGGCCACGGCCGTGGTGACCGGCGTCGGGGCCGTGGCCGTGGTGACCGGCGTCGGGGCCAGGGCCGGCATGGTCGTGGTCATGCTCGGGACCGTGGCCGGGACGGCCCTGGGCCGCGACCGTCGCCTGCCTGGGGGCGGGGTCCGTCACCGACGTGCCGGGCGGCGTCTCGTCCGTGGCCTCCTCGTCCGCGGCGAGGAAAAGATCGTGGCTGTTGTCGAGGAAGGCCTTCGAGCGTTGCCTGGTCGTGGCCACGGCGTCCTGAAACGGTCGGGTACGCCCTGCGGTCACGGCGTGCCCACCGGCCCGCTGGCCGGCGCGCCGGCGTTCTCGGTCCATGGCGTCACAGGGGATGGTGCCACGGGGGATGGCGTCGTGGCGGCCGGTGCCGTGGGCGCTGGTGTCCTGGGTGCCGCGGCCCGGGGACTGTGGATGTGTTCCTCGGGTATCCCGCGCCGCTTGCGTAGCACGATGGTGACCCGCGAGTCCGCGTCCACGGCGGAGGACACCTCGTCGGCCAGCGCGGTCAGGACCGTCCAGGCGAACGTCTCGATGGACGGTGGCTCGCCGTCCAGGCTGAGCACCGTGACCGAGACGTCGATGACGCCGGGGGAGAGCTCGAAGGTGCATTCCAGAGCCGAGCCGGGGACGGCTGACAGCAGCAGCAGCGCGCACGCCTCGTCGACGGCGATCCGCAGGTCCTCGATGTCGTCGAGGGTGAAGTCCGCGCGGGCCGCCAGCGACGCCGTGGCGGTCCGCAGGACCGACAGATAGGCACTCGCGGCGGGCAGGGTCAGCTGGACGACGTCTCGCAGCCGTCCGCCGGGGACTCCCGCCCCGGGGACACCGCCCTGACCGCTGGTGGTTTCGGTCCTCGGCGTTGTGTCCACGGTGTTACCCCCTTGAGTGCCTTCTTGAGTGCCTTGCGGTTCCGTATTCCATCTGATCTCTTGACCCCCACCTGGGCAGCGGTTGTGCCGGTCGAGGCTGGAGACGTCCGCGCCCAGCTCATGCCACGTGAAGACCACCGTACCCAGTGCCGAGGCGCCACCGCAGGTCGGGTGATCGATTCTGCGGATTGTGTGGGTGATGCCGACTACGTCCCATCGCCGTTCGGGGATGCTCCCGCCCGCCGGCTCCGGCCGGAGCCGAGATTATGATCAATACTGGTTATGAGCTGGTTATGATCAGTGCTGTCAGCCGTGACGCGCAGGGCCCGGCTCCCCGGGCCGCCGGCGGGCCGGGAACAGGCGGGACGCTGTTGCCGGTCATGCTGTCCGCGGCGCCGCGGTCCCCCGGGTTCCCGGATCCCTGCGCGGAGGCCG
>NZ_CAKKTL010000020.1:0-3584 GCF_920664355.1 Protofrankia sp. CiP1_Cm_nod2 | reverse complement strand
TGGTACCTATGCGGCCTTGGTCTCCCAGAAGATCGTGGAGATCCGCTCGATGAGGTCGAGCAGCTTCTGCCCGTCGACCGGGTCGACCGAGCCCTTGGCGCCGGCCGCCCCGGCCGCCTTGGTGGCCTGCCAGAACAGGTCGTGGAGCTCGGGGTACTTCTCCAGGTGGTTGGGCTTGAAGTAGTCGGTCCACAGCACCCACAGGTGCTGCTTGACCAGGTCCGCCCGCTCCTCCTTGATGGCCAGGGCGCGCGCGCGGAAGGCCGGGTCGTCGTTGCTCTGGTACTTCTCCTGGATCGCCTTCACGGACTGCGCTTCGATCTTCGCCTGGGCCGGGTCGTAGACGCCACAGGGCAGATCGCAGTGGGCGCTGACCGTTGTCTTCGGACGTAGGAGGCTCATGCTGCCGTCCTTTCTCGTCTCGTTGGACGTCCTGGGGCAACTCTCGGGTGGGCACGCATGCCGCCTGACCGGAGGGCCGGGATGCCGCGGGCGCGCCCCAGCGGCCCTCGGAGGTGCTCCGGCCTCGGACGGTGTCGATGCATGGCTCCACCTTGTGGCAACTTACCCGGGTGAGCCGACATGTTGCCGTGCGGATGGTCTCCGTCAGCGGCCGCTCCATGGCGCCGACGCTGCGGGACGGGGACGCGTGCGTGGTGCTGTGGGGCCTGCCACCACGGGTGGGTGACGTGGTCGTCGCGCGGCTGCCCGGCCGTGGGCTCGGGGTGAAGCGGGCCGCCTTCGTCGAGCCGGACGGGTCGTGGTGGCTGCGGTCCGACAACGTGGCGGCCGGCACCGACAGTGCGACGTTCGGCGCGGTCCCGGCCGCGGACGTGCTGGGCCGGGTGATCGCCCGCTACTGGCCGCGGCCCGCCTGGATCCGCAGGGTCTCGTAGTAGGCCGTGCACGCGCTGTAGGACGGCAGCAGGCCGGCGGCCTCCGCCTCCTTCAGCGACGGGGCCCGCGCGTCCTTCTCGGACAGCAGCGGGGTCACATCCCGCGGCCAGGGCAGCGCCAGGTCGGGATCGAGCGGGTCGATGCCGTACTCGCGGGCGGGGTTGTACGATGTCGAACATATGTACGATATCGCCGCGTTCTCGGTGAGCGCCATGAAGGAGTGGCCGAGTCCTTCGGCGAGGTAGAGGCCCTTGCGGTCCACGTCGTCGAGCAGCACCGCCTGGTGTGTCCCGTACGTCGGCGAACCGAGCCGGATGTCGACCACACAGTCGAGGACCCGGCCCTGGACGCAGGAGACGTACTTGGCCTGGCTGGGCGGCACGGCGGCGTAGTGGATGCCGCGCAGCGTCCCGCGCCGGCTCACGCTGTGGTTCGCCTGGGCGAGGCTGAGCGGGTGGCCGACCACCTCGGTCACGGTTTCGGACCGGTACCACTCCAGGAAGGTGCCCCGGTCGTCGGTGTGCTGGCGGGGGGTGAACACCCAGGCGCCGGCTATCTCGAGTTCATGAACCTCCACGAACGCGCACCGTACCCGGTAACGACGCCCCGTGGGGGCTTCCCGGGAGCCAATGCGGCCCTACCTGACAGGTGGGCATCACCCGGCAGGCGGGCATCCCGGCGGCGCGCGAGGAGCACGCCGGCCACCGGTGACTGCCACTGACTGCCACTGACTGCCACTGACTGCCACTGACCATCATTGATCGCCGCTGGTCACCGGTGGTCCATGTCTGTTCCGGTATCGATCCATTGGTGTTCCGGTACGCCGTGCCGGCCGCAAAAACTATTCGGGACGCCCGGGGCACGCGCATGCTTCAGTCGAGGATATGGGGGTGTCCGCGGAGGAGGCGGCGGGGCCCGCGTGTCATATTGGACGGCATCCCCGGGCGATCCCCGGCCTTGCCGTCCACGCCTCCCACCCGTCGAGGCATCTCGTCCGAGGGAGTAGTGATGACTGCCACAACCGACCATTCCGTCAACCAGCTCGTTCCTGATGCGCCGGGGCATCTGCCGCCGGCCGTGCCCCAGCCTGCCGTCGCGCCGGACGGGCCGGGGCCGCTGGCCCGCGACACCGACCCCGTGTTCGCCCTGCACCAGGGTGGCAAGATCGGCGTTGCGCTGACCGTCCCGCTGAACGACCGGGAGGATCTTTCGCGCGCCTACACCCCCGGGGTCGCGCGGGTCTGCACGGCCATCGCGGACGAGCCGGGCCTGGCGGACGACTTCACCTGGCGGTCGAACGTCGTCGCGGTGGTGACCGACGGCACCGCCGTGCTGGGGCTCGGCAACATCGGCCCGGCCGCGGCCCTGCCGGTCATGGAGGGCAAGGCTGCGCTGTTCAAGCAGTTCGCCGGGGTGGACGCGGTCCCGATCTGCCTGGACTGCACCGACGCCGAGCAGATCGTGGAGACGGTGGCCCGGCTGGCGCCCAGTTTCGGCGGCATCAACCTGGAGGACATCTCCGCGCCGCGCTGCTTCGCCATCGAACGGCTGCTCCAGGACCGTCTCGACATCCCGGTCTTCCACGACGACCAGCACGGGACGGCGATCGTGGCGCTCGCCGCGCTGGAGAACGCGGCGCGGCTGACCGGCCGGCGGCTGGCCGACCTGCGGGCGGTGGTCTCCGGCGCGGGCGCCGCGGGCCTGGCGGTCACCCGCATCCTGCTCGCCGCCGGCATCGGGGACATCGCGGTCGGTGACAGCCGGGGGATCCTGCACCAGGGCCGGGCCGGCCTCACCCCGGTCAAGGCGGAGATCGCGGCGGTGACCAACCGGGCCGGGCTCACCGGCTCGATCAACGCCGCGCTGGCCGGGGCGGACGTCTTCCTCGGCCTGTCCTCGGGCACCGTGCCCGAGGATGCCGTGGCCTCGATGGCGCCGGACTCGATCGTGTTCGCGATGGCGAACCCCAACCCCGAGGTCGACCCGGAGGTCGCGCGCCGGCACGCCCGGATCGTCGCCACCGGGCGCAGCGACTACCCGAACCAGATCAACAACGTGCTGGCCTTCCCCGGTGTGTTCCGCGGGGCACTGGACGTGCGCGCGAGCCGGATCACCGAGTCGATGAAGCTGGCGGCGGCGGACGCGCTCGCCGGTGTGATCGCGGACGAGCTGACCGAGCAGCACGTCATCCCGAGCGTTTTCGACGGCCGGGTGGCGCCGGCGGTCGCCGCCGCGGTGGCCCGCCAGGCGCACGCCGACGGGGTCGCACGCCGGTAGGCATCCGGGTAGCTACCGTGGCGCCGCTGGTGGACGCGCTGCCAGCGGCGCGGCCGGCGGTCGTACCGCGCGGCGGCGTTCGCGCGACGGCCTCGGACGGGTGGGCCAGGCCGTGGCCGCAGCGGGCCGTGGCCCGAGCTGGCTGCGACCGCAGCGGGCCGTGGTCAGACTCGGCCGCAGCCGGGGCACTGCCGGTTCTCGGACGCCTCCGCCAGCGGCCGCAGCGTCCCGCATCCCTTGTAGGTGCAGGAGACGAAGTCCGTCACGGAAACGACGATCGTGGTGCCGCCGGCGTGAGCGGCTGGCGCGGGATCGGCCACCGACACGGGTATCCGCTGTTTCCGGCGGAACCACCGGGACACACCCGAGCTGGGCTCCTGCACCCGCCTGTGTGTCGTCACGTTGAAGAG
>NZ_CAKKTL010000019.1:37200-38231 GCF_920664355.1 Protofrankia sp. CiP1_Cm_nod2 | reverse complement strand
ACGCGTAAGATCGTCGGCAGCGTCAGATGTGTATAAGAGACAGGGATACTTCAGCGCGTTTCTCGACGACGCTGAACACGGTGAGACGATCGTGGTCACCCGTAGCGGCCGGTGCGTCGCTGTGATCATGCCCGCGCCGCAGGGCAACGGTGAGGCGTTGCGGGAGGTCTTCCACCGCTGGGGTGCTCGCGCGGGTGTCGACGACGGGTTCGGGGCCGATGTCGCGGCTGCCCGGGAGGCTTCTTCCGCTGAGTGGGACACCGACCCGTGGCACGACTGATCCTGGACACCGGTGTGCTGGTCGCCGGTGCCGGTGGCCTGTTAGATCTTGCGGTCATGAGTGACGGGGACGACGTCGTCCTACCGGCCCTCGCGCTCGCCGAATACACCGTCGGGGTGCTGCTGGCCTCGGATGAGGCCACTCGCGCCGCGCAACAGGCGTTCCTCACCGACGTGCTCTCCGTGACTCCGGTCGAGGACTACACCCCGGACGTCGCCCGGCATCACGCGCAGCTCCTGGCCCATGTACGCCGTACCGGCGCGCCCCGCGGAGCTCCTGATCTCATCATCGCGGCGACGGCGCGTGCCACGCAGCGGGTACTGGTCACCACTGACAAACCTGCCCGTTTCGACGAGCTGCCCGACGTCGCCACCCGCCTGGTAGCCACCCGCCTGGTAGCCACCCGCCGGTGACGGAATTCCGACCGGCTCACAGCGCGTAGGCGGATATCCCGGTAGACGCCAGGTCAACGGAGAGGCTTCCAGCCGTCTGTCGTAGTCTCCGACGGGATGGGACGGTACGTGCCCTCACCGGTGCGACGAGCGGTGATCTCTGGAAACCTCGCCACGCGGCCTGGTCGGCCGCTCCCGCGCTGGCGTTGGGTGGCATGCTCCAGGGATGATCATCGGTGGCCGGGCGCGGGGCGGCAGGGCGCGCGGCAGGGTTCACGGAAAGCGGGGGCGGACGCTGATGGCGAGGATCGTTCGTCACGGCCCATGGGGCGGGCCGGGGGAGCAGGCGACCGCCGTCT
>NZ_CAKKTL010000019.1:13476-36805 GCF_920664355.1 Protofrankia sp. CiP1_Cm_nod2 | reverse complement strand
ACCTGCGCGACCACCTCGACGACGGATGGACGGTCGTGTGCGGCCGTCAGCTCGTCGGCGGGACGAACACGCGCGACTCCGACTTCATCGTCGTCGGCCCGAACAGCGTGACGGTCATCGAGGAGAAGTCCTGGCACGGTGAGCTGCTCGGCACCGAGGAGCGCTGGTACGACAGGCGGACCCACCACGAGCTGGGAAGCCCGATCAACCAGGCGAACGGTGTCGCGCGTGTCCTGGCGGGCAACATCGACCGGCTGCTGCGCCAGCACCGTCGGACGCTGGCGCGCAGGGCCGGAGCCGGGGCCGGGGCCGGAGCCGGAGCCGGCCACCAGGACCGGCGGCCGCACATCGTCGAGTACCTCGTCGTGCTGTCCTCGCCCGACGTCAGATTCGACGTGGCGGACCCACGCGCCGCCGACCGCGTGGTCCGGCTGGCCGGGTGCGAGCGGAGGCTTGTCGAGCTCGACCGGTCGACCGCCGCGCGCATGGATCTCGGGCCTGTCCGCGACCGCGTTCTGGCCTTGGTCGAGGGCCTCCCGGAAAGGCCGCTACGGCCGGCGCAGCTGGGCAGTTACCAGATCGTCGGAGACATCGAGCCGACACCGCGCGGCCCCAGGTACGTGGGCAGGCACCGCGACGGTGCGGTCCGGATTCTGCTGACCTATCAGCGCCAGGGCCTGTCCGAGGCGGAGCAGACCGAGGGCGACCGACTGATCCTGCGGGAGTACCACGCCATGCGGCGGCTCGCGCCGCTGGGCCGGGTTCTCGCGGTCGACCCCTACTTCGGCGTCGACGACGACCAGATGTGGGTGGTGCCGATGCACCCGCCCATGCCGTCCCAGCGGACGATCCGACGCCGGATCGCCGCCGGTGAACGCCCTTCGCCCTCCGCGTTCGCCGAGGTTGCCGCGGACGCCTATGCCGGGCTCGCCGACATGCACGCCGAAGGCATCGCGCACCGCGCGCTGCACCCGAGCCGGATCTGGCTGCCCGACAAGGCCAACAAGGTGACCTTCTCGGACCTGCTGATCGCCAAGATCGCGAATTCGGGGACCGTCTTCGACGCCGACGAGATCGACGAGCTCGGCCGGCCGTACCGTGCCCCGGAGTGCCGGCTCACCGTGCACGCCGCGGGCTACCCGTCCGACGTCTACTCCCTGGCGCTGTGCCTGCTCGCCTGGTGGGAGCTGCGCCAGTCCGACCCGCCGCTCGTCCCCGACGTCCCGCCGTCGCTGCCGGGCCGGGTCCGTGACGTGCTGTCCGCCTGCCTGGCGCAGGATCCCGGTGCCCGGCCGGAGGCCCGGCAGGTCGCCGACCTGCTCCTCGCGCACCTGCGCGAGGAGCGCAGACGCGCGGTGCGGCCGGCGCCCGGCGTGCGGATCGACAACAACAAGTACGAGCTGGTCCGCGGCCTCGGGGACGGCGCCACCGCGACCACCTGGCTCATGAAGGACCGGCGGTTCGAGATCTGGCACACGCTCAAGATCATGAAATCGGCGGGGACCCTGGACCACCTGCGCAGCGAGCTGACCCTGCTGCAGAAGCTCAAGCACGACCGGATCGTGAGCGTGTCCGGTTATCTGCTCGAGCCGTTCGGGCCGGCGCTCATCGCCGAGTACGTCGACGGCCGGACGGTGTCCGAGCTCGGCCTGACCCTGCGCGGCAACCTCGCCGCCTGCCAGAAGATCCTCGCCGACATGCTGGACGCCCTCGAGTACGCCCACCGCCGGGAGGTCCTGCACCGCGACATCTCCCCGAACAACATCATCGTGGACGCGGACGACCGGGCCACGCTGATCGACTTCGGGGTGGCGACCAGCGACGCGGACCGCAGCATCGTCGGCACCCTGCCGTACCAGGCTCCCGAGATCGCCGCCGGCCTGTCCTGGTCGCCGGCGGCGGACCTCTACTCCCTCGCCGTCGTGTGCTTCGAAGCGCTGACGGGCCGGCTCCCGTACCTGGTGGACGGGCAGTTCCCGGACAAGCGGCAGCTCGTCCGGCCCACCGGCACGCAGATCGGGGCCGGGGGCGGTGCCGGCGTGGACGCCGCTGTGTTCGACGTCATCCTGCGTGCCTGCGACCCCGAGCCCGACCAGCGCTTCTCGTCGGCCGCGGCGTTCCGCGACGCCGTCGCGTCCGCGCTCGCGCCTCCACCGGCCTCGTTACCGCGGGTCTCACCACCGGCGGTCTCGTTACCACCGGTCGCACCGCCATCGGCCGGGCGGGAACGAGAGGCCGGGCTGGAACGAGAGGCCGGGCGGGAGCGAGAACAGCCCGGCAGCCGGGCGCGGCGCGGGCTGCCGCGAGAAGAGCGGCCGGAGCGGAGCCAGGTCGTCAATCCGGCCGTGGACGAGATCCGGCAGCTCTTCCGCAACAGCGGGCTGGGCAACCGCGGCAACCGGGGCCTCGACTCCGAGTTCGCCGTGCGGACGTACGTCCCGACCAGGCTGGACGAGCGGCTCGTCCCGCGCGTCGTCGACGGCCGCCCGCAGCTGGTGGTCTTCAGCGGGAACCCGGGTGACGGCAAGACCGCCTTCCTCGAGCGTCTCGGCGAGTTCCTGCGCGGCCGGGGCGCGCGGGTGCTCGCCAGCGACGCGGCCGGCTGGCGGATGGCCCTCGCCGGCCACGAGTACGCCTCCGTCTACGACGCCAGCGAGTCCCACGAGGGCATGTCAGCGGACGAGCTGCTGCGCCGGGTGCTCGACCCGCTGGGCGACGGCGGCCCGGCGGGCGGCTACACCGCGCTCGTCGCCGCCAACGACGGCCGGCTCCTCGACTTCCTGGAACGCGAGGCGTCGCGTTATCCGCGGATCGCGAAGGCGCTCGCGGACGGCGGCGGGACCGACGGGACCGACGGGATCGACGGCGGCGGCACCGACAGCGCGGGGATCCTGCGGGTCGACCTCAAGGGCCGGTCGATGGCGTCGGTCGGCGCGGCGGCCGGCTCGCTGACGGTGCGGCTGCTGGAGGCGCTGGTCGCCGGCGACATGTGGGCCGAGTGCGCCTCGTGCGTCGCCGAACAGCGTTGCCCCATCGTCCGCAACGCCCGTGAGCTCGGCGTGCCGCGGGCCCAGGAGCGTCTGCACCGCCTGGTGCTCACCTCCCATCTGCGCCGCGGCCGCCGCCCCACCATCCGTGACCTGCGTTCGACGCTCGCCTACCTGGTGACCGCCGACCTCGGCTGTGCCGACGTCCACCAGGAGATCGGCGACGGGCCGGGGAACCCGGCGACCCCCGAGCGGCACTTCAGCTCGCTCGCGTTCGACGCCTCGGGCGGGCGGGACCGGCTGCTCGACGAGTGGCGGGAACTCGACCCGGCCACGGTCGCCACCGCCCGCCTGGAGCGGGCGCTGGCCCCGGACGCGCGCACCGGCACGGACATGGCCCGCGCGAAGCGCCGGCTCTACTTCACCGCGCCGGACGCCGAGGTGGCCGGCGCCGGGTACCTGAGCCCCTACCGCTACTTCGAGGAGTTCCGCGCGCTGTTGGCCGCCGGCCACCCTGGTGGTGCTGTGGCCGCCGGCCAGGAGAGCGGCACAGCGGGCGACAGGATCGTCCGGATGCTGCTGCGCGGCCTGTCGCGCTGCATCGGGCCTGTCGGCTACGACGGGGAGGGCGTCGCGGTCTCCGTCGGTGAACCGGCGGAGGACGGCGGGGCTGTCGTCAAGGTCCTCGCTCTCGACGAGTTCGCGGTCGAGGTCGCCTCGGTCGACGACCGGTTCGTCGAGACGGCAGCCGACGTGTTCGTGCTGCGGCACGTCGCCGGGCAGGCCGGCATGACCGTCGACCTCGACCTGTTCGAGCTGCTCATGCGGGCCGCCGCCGGCTACCTGCCGACCAACCCCGAGGTGACGCCGCTGCTGGAGGAGCTCGGCCTGTTCCGGTCGGGCCTCACGCTGCAGCCGGCGTCCAGAGTGATCGTCATCGAGCCTGACGGCCGGCGCAACGCCATCGCGGTGACCGGCACGACGATCGAGCTGCTGGGAGCCGACCGATGACACTCGTCCCGCCGAAGGACCTCCGGTCGTACTCCTTCGAACGGCTCACCGGGGTCGAGCTGAACGACTTCGACGTCGACCGGTTCCTGCCCGTGCTGTTCGAGATGGTGGTCACCAACGGCCGGCGGCTGAGCCGCTCGGACGCGCGCCCCACCGAGCCGGGCGGGTACATCGAGGCCCTCGCCGGCCATCCCGCCCTGCGCGGTTTCGGCGACGAGCACGGGCAGGCGGTGCTCGAGCAGTGGGTGAACACGAGTGTGGTCCGGCTCGGCCACAGCGGCCGCGGCCACCGTGACGTGCAGCTGGCCGCTGTCCAGCCCAGCCATATCGGCGCCTACCGGGCCGGGCTGCCGGCGGAGGGTGCCCGGCACCGCAAGGTGCATCTGGTCGTCTACCGCCTGCTGACGGACGCGCTCGCCCGCCGCGGCAGCCCGAACCCGGCGGGCGAGCTCAGGTCGCTGTTCCTGGAGGCGTTCGGGCGCGGCGTGTCGATCTCCGACAGCGCGGTCCCGCGGTTCGACGGGGCAACGGCCGACCTGGACGCCAACGTGCTGCTCAGCCTCTACTACCTGGAGGGTTTCACGCCCGGCAGGCTGCTGTCGGCCCGGCAGGCGCTCGACTGGGATCCCGTCATGCCGGGAGTGATGATCGCGCTCGGTGATCAGCTGTTGGACTTCCTTGCCGTCTACCGGCACCGGCTGCCCACCATCGCGCTGGCGCGGCACCTGGCGGCGCTGGTGAACATCGGCCTGTTCACCACGACGCTGCGCCTGTTCACGCTGGTCAACGACCTGTGCCGGGGCCGGGCCAGGCCGGCCGACCTCGGCGTCGACCGCAGGCCCGCGCGGACCGAGATCTACGTCGACTTCACCCGGCAGACCGGCGGCGACTCGGACCGGCTGGCCGGCGAGTGCGTCGACCGGGACCTGGAGCGGCTGCCCGCCTACCTCGACGACATGCTGCTGCTGAAGACCCTGGACCGGTACGCGGGCAACGAGGCGAAGCTCCGGCCCTACGTGCAGGACAGGCGTGGGCCCGACTGGCTGACCGCGCTCATGGATCTGCGCCACGACCAGTACGTGGAGTGGCGGGCCGGCCTGGAGCTCGAGCGGATCATCGAGGAGACGAGGAACGTCACCAGGTGCTCGGACGAGGACGCGCGCGCCGAGCTCGAGCGGGCCGCGCCGGGCGGGTCACAGCTCGACCAGGTCGTCGCCGCGATCCGCCAGTCGCAGACGAAGCAGGCGATCAAAGCCGCCGGGCAGTGGTTCTGGAACACCGGGGGGATGCGCAAACAGGCCGGGCTGCTGCGCGGCAACCTGCGGGGCCGGCGGGCCTGGCGGTACGCGATGACCGACGAGCTGCTCACCACGCTGCTGCTGAGCACCCTGGTGGATCCCGACCGGGGAGAGGCGCTGCCCCGGATGCGCCTGGCCGACCTGCTCGTCACGCTGGAGTCCCGCTGGGGCCTGCTCGTCGACCGGCCGCCGGCCGCCCGCGCCGACGCGTCGTCACGCGCCGTGGCCAACGCCAATCTTGTCGCGTTCACCGGCCGGCTGCGCCAGATGGGCTTCTTCGCCGATCTTTCCGACGACTTCAACGCCCAGTATGTGATCAATCCTCTTGCCGGAGCCGGAGCGCGGCGATGACCAGCCTGAGCACCGCCCTCGCCACCAGGGTCGCCGAGCAGCTGGTGGCCGACTTCCTGCGCGGCGCCCCGCCCGGCCGCTGCCTGCGGCTCGACCACCTGCGGGAGGCCGACTGCCATGCCGTCCGGGAGAAGGCCGCGCAGGCGCTGGCACAGGTGCCCGCAACGGGACGCGGCTCCTCGGCCGGTGCGGCGCAGATCGCCGTCCTGGGTACGACCGGCCACGCGGACGACACGGTCATCCGTCCCGAACGCGCGATCGAGCTGCGCAACCGCAAGTCGGCCGCGCTCCTGCTGCTCGTGCCGTCCGGTGCCGACACCCCGGCGGCCAGCAGCCTGGAGAACTCGTTCGAGTCGATCGACATCGACCATCTGTTCGTCAGGATCGCCCGGGACACCCACCACCGCCTGGACCGCTCGCTGCGGGAGCTGTGCGACCAGGTCCAGCAGACCGTGCGCCGCAACGCCTTCAACCACTCGAGGCAGGCGCGCGCCGAGTACCTGCTCGCCGTGAGCGCCGCCGCGAACGACCCGGCCGGCGGCGGTACCGCCAACGCCCTGTACAACGCCGAGCTCACGGCGGGTACGCACCTGCACCTCGTCGGCCTGATCCCGGACCATGGCGGCGCGTCGTTCGTCTCCCGGCTCGAGGCCAACGCCACCTGCGTGACCGCGCTGGTCAAGCCCGCGCGATCGCAGGAGGACGCCCGCGAGAGGCTGCGCAGCTGCCCGTTGCGCCAGGACGACGAGCACTACCAGGCCATCGAACGGTTCGTGGCCGCGGTGCCACGCATGTCCGAGCGCACCTGGCTGCACGACCTCGCCGCCCCCGGGAACCGCGGCCTCACGTTCGACCGGTGGCCCCTGGACCTGCCCGCGGACAGCGACCTCGTCGCCCTGCACGTCGAGCCGTTCGCGAACCAGGACGGCATCGTCCCGGCCGGGACGGGGCTGCGCGCCGGGCCCGACAGCGCGCTGCCCACCTGCTCGACCAGAGGCGGGTTCGTCAAGGCCACCTGGAGGACCGAGCCGGCCAGGCCGAAGGACGTCGCCCGCTGGCGTGTCGAGATCATCCCGTCGGAGGAGTACTACGGCGAGGAGACGGACTTCGACGTCGAGCTTCCCAGCGCGTCCGGGAAGGCCAGCGCGCGCAGCCACCGGCTGACGGTCGCGGTCGACACCGAGGAGGCGCAGCGGGTCCCGGCGGTGGTCGTCGTCCGGGTTCAGGCGCTGGACCGCAACAACCAGGTGCTCCGCCTGCGGGACGGCCAGCCCGCGCAGGCGGTGAGCCAGGAGTTCTCCCTCGACGACGTACCGCCGCCGGAGAGCACGGCCGTCCGGCGGGACAGCGCGTTGTCGCTCCCGGTCGCGCGGCTGCGCGCCCTGCGGGCCGGCGTGGACGCGCAGAGCGAGACCTGCGAGGGCTGGCAGGAGGCGGACCTCGCCTACCTGCAGCTCCGCTTCGGCCGTGGCCACGCCACCCGGATCGCCCTCAGCGTCGCCCTGCGGGAGCTGGGGCAGCGGGTCCTGGCCGAGCCGGACAGCGCCGGCCGGTACGCGGCGGTGGTCGCGGCCGGCCAGCCGTTCTCCGCGGGACGGGCCGTGCCGGTCGGCCCCGAGCGGCCCGGCGGCGCGGGCAAGGCGTTCCTGGCCGCCCGCCGGGAGTTCTTCGACGCGGTGCGGGCGCAGCCCGGCCGCGGGCTCATCGAGGTCGCCGACCTCACCGACGAGCTCGCGGCGCTGGCGAGCCGCTACACCGCCTCCTACGGGCGGGCGCTGCGCCGGGACGCCAGCCCCGCCGACACCCGGGCACTCACCACCATCGACACGCTCCGCCTGCGGATCGACCTCGGCCGGCGCGACCACCCGGTGAACGCGCTGGTCGTGCTGCCCACGCACCCGTTGCGGGTGGCGTGGTATCTCGCGTACTGGGCCGAGCTGACAGGATGGTGCCGTCAACTACGCTCCGTATCCAGCAAGGAGGAGCGGGCTGGCGAGGTGGACATCGATCTGCTCGCCCGGCTCAGCCCGGCGCGCACGCCGTTCCTGCTCAGCGACGACGACGGCCGGCCGTATGTGTTCGCGCAGAACCTCCGGCTGCTGCACGGCGTCTACCTGCCGGTCGGCGAGCCGGACCCGGCAACCGCCATCAGCGAGATCGTCGGCGCCCTCGGCCTGCCCAGCTCCGACGTCAGCGTGGGCGAGGTCCCCGCCGCGCGGCTGGCCGAGCGCATCCGCCTCTACCGGCAGACCCACCACCAGCCCGAACGCCTGCGGATTCTCGCGACCAACCCGGGCAGCGGGGCGTTCCTCGGCGAGGCGCTGCGGGCCGTCACCGCCGAGGCCTCCGGGGACCCGGCGACGGCGGAGGCCGACGGCGGGCTCGCGCCGCACATCCAGGTGGAGACGTTCGGGGAAGGCGCCTCGGAGACGAGCCCCCTGCCCGGGCTGCGCGAGCTGCAGCAGGAGCTCGCCGAGAACCGGGCCCGGCGCAGCCGTGGCTTCCTCGACCCGGCACTGGAGATCTCGACCGCGCCGCTGGACGCGATCGACACGGCACACGACGCCCATCTGGCGGTGCTCACCGACGTCAGCCACCCGGAGCTGGTCATCGGCACCCCGACGGTGACGGCGGGCAGCGTCTCGTTCCGCGGCCTGATCACCCGGCCCGTCACCGACCTCGGCCCGGACGGTGGGTGGGTGACCGGAATCGACTTCCCGCCCGCGCGCGGCGCCGACTCCACACCCCTGACCGACCTGCACCGGCGGTTCGCGGAGGCCGTCACGTCGCTGTTCGTCGCAGCCGCGGGCGGGACGCCGGCCGGCGGCTCCCCGGTGGTCACCTCCGGCGCCGCGGCCGGCCCGGACAATGGTCCCGGCCTGGGCAATGGCCCCGATCCGAATAACGGTCCTGTTTCGGGCAATGGCCCCGGTCCGGGTAATGACTCTGATCCGGGCAATGGCCCTGGTCCGGGCAGCGGCCCCGGCCCGGAGGCGACGGTGCTGCTGCCGAGCCGGGCGATCCGGCCGGCGGTACTGTCCGCCACGCGGTTCACGCCGGCCCAGGACGGGCCGTCGACGCCGGACGAGCCGCGTTCCGCGGCCATCGCCCGGGTGCGCATGGAGGTCAGCGGCCGCACCGCGCGCGTGCTCGAGATCGCCCACGAGCGGTGCGACTGGGTCATCGTCCTGGACCGTTTCCTCGGGCTGGACGCCTTCGACGACCCGGCCACGCGCACCGCCGGCGGGCGCCGCTACATCCTCGACTACGCCCCCGAGTTCCTCGACGGGCTCGGCCACCAGATGTCCATCACGACCGCGCACCGGGCGGACGTCGAGAAGATGTTCCTGCGCGCGATGACCGAGCTCGGCTTCTACCGTCCGGGCGAGTCCGTGTCGTCGGTCATCGACGAGCTGCTGCTGGTGTCGGGCCGACTGATCCTCGCCGCGACCGGTGACGACAACCGGGCGAAGGAGGCGGTGGCACTGGCGGCGGTGGTGGCGCACCTGCGCCGTCGTGGTGAGCTCGAGAACACGGTCATCATCCCCGTCGACGCCCATCCGGAGCTCTTCGGCTCCCGCGCCCGGCGCCAGTCCGGCCAGCGGGCCCGGCGGTGCGATCTGCTCCTGGTCCGTTTTCCCACCACGCGCCGGGTGAGCATAGAGGCCGTCGAGGTGAAGTCGCGCGGCATGCTCGGCAGTGAGGATCTCGCCCGTGACATCGCGGGACAGGTGGATGCGACGATCGATGTCATCAACCGGTTGTTCTTCACCGAACCTGTCCGGATCGACCGCCCGCTCCAGCGGGCCCGGTTCGCGGCGCTGCTGCGCTACTACCTGCGCCGGTCCGCCCGCCGGAGCCTGATCACGGAGGCGGTGGAGTTCGGCCGCATCCAGGAGACCATCGACCGGCTGGAGACGAGCGGTCTGGCGGTCGGCTACCAGCGCAGCGGCTACATCGTGGTCCTGCACGAGGACGGAACAGCCGACTTCGAGGTCAGCGGCACCCGCATCCGCACCATCACGGCCAGAAACCTCCAGGCGGACGAGGACGCCGACACCCGCCGCCCCGCCTACATCCCGCCGCCGCGCGCGTTCGACCCGATCGTGGTGTCGGGTGCCGCGGACCCGGACCCGGACGGGCCCGGCACGAGCGTCCATGCCGACACGGACACGGACGTCTCGCCAGCCGTCGGCACGCTCCCGTCGTCCGCCGCCGTCGGCGCGGACGGTGGCGAAGCCGGTGGACGTCCCCCTGAGCCTGCGGGCACCTCGGCAGATGCCCCGTCGCAGCCTCCGGCCGAGTCGCCGCCGACGCCGCCGAGGACGGCTCCGGCCGAAGCGCAGCCGACGACGCCGCCGAGCCCGTCGGATGAACCGCCGGCCCGGGAGCTCACATACCCGCGGGCCGTGCGGGTGCTGGTGGGCCGCACGCTGCCTCCGGAGGAGGACATCGTCTGGGAGGCGAGCACGACCGGCAGCCCCCACCTGTTCATTCTCGGTATCCCGGGACAGGGCAAGTCGGAGACGACGATCCGGTTGCTTCAGGGCGCGGTGGAGCAGGGCCTGCCCGCACTGGTGATCGATTTCCACGGCCAGTTCGGGAACGACCCGCGGCGGCCGGAATCCCTGCATGTGCGGGACGCCGCGGCAGGCCTGCCCTTCTCACCGTTCGAGCTGGCGGCGGACGCCGGCCGGCACGCCTACAAGATGAACGCGCTGTCCGTCTCGGAGATCTTCGCCTATGTGTGCGGGCTTGGTGACATCCAGCGGGACGTCGTCTACCAGGCGCTGGTGGGCGGTTACGAGGCGCATGGCCATGGTGCTCTCACCCCGCCGCGGGGTGTTCCGACGCTGGAGGCGGTCCGGGACAGGATCGCGCGGCTGGAGAAGGAACGCGGGGTGGCGAACGTGCTCGCCCGCTGCCGGCCGCTGCTGGAGTACGGCCTGTTCACGGACGACACCGGGCTGAGCATCCAGGACCTGATCAGGAGTGGGCTCGTCGTCGACCTGCACGGCTTCGCCGAGGTGGAGCAGGCGCAGGTCGCCGCCGGCGCGTTCCTGCTCCGCAAGGTCTACAAGGACATGTTCTCCTGGGGGCAGACCGGGCAGTTGCGGCTTGCCATCGTGCTTGACGAGGCGCACCGCCTGGCGAAGGACGCGACCCTCCCCAAGCTGATGAAGGAGGGCCGAAAGTTCGGTGTGGCGGTCGTCGTCTCCAGCCAGGGCATCGACGACTTTCATCCGGACGTGCTGGCCAACGCGGGGACAAAGATGATATATCGGATCAACTATCCGCAGTCGCGTAAGGCGGCTGGCTTCGTCCGGGTCAGGGCGGGCCGTGACCTCACGGAGGAGATCGAGCAGCTTCCGGTCGGCAACGCCTACGTCCAGACACCCGACATGGCATCCGCCCGCCGAACCCGCATGCTTCGTCCGGACAGCCAGTAGGGACGCCGACCGGCCGCATCCGACCAGTTCCCCTGGATCATCGCTCGCCCGTGGCTCCGCCCGCCGCGCCCGCGGCTTCCCGGTCTGCCGCGTGCTTTTCCTCGCGTCACGTTCGCGCCGTGCGCTGGAGAGTCACTGGCGGGCCGGTCGGTGAGCGGTCTTTCTTCGCAGGAATTTCCTGTGGCATTGTTGCGGCGGAAGAAAGTGCGTTCGGCAGACGCCCGGACGCCGCCGGCCGATAATGCGTGATCGTTTCAGGGTCGGACGGCACCCACCTCTTCCCGTCCGTGCGGGGTGTCCCATTCCGCCGTCGTCCAGCTGGTCAGGGACGTGCGGGGGACGACCCGCTCCGGGTGCAGCTGGTCGAAGTTGTCGGCGAAGTTCCGGCGGATCACGGCGAAGTCCGTCGCGTCCCTGAAAGCGGGCAGCGCGTACAGGTCGCGGGCATAGGCCCACAGCGCGGGGAAGCCCTCCGGGCGGGCGATGTTGGTGGCCAGCAGCCCGGGGTAGGCGACGTCCAGCCGGGCCAGCGACAGCCACAGCCGCACGTCGGGCTCGGTGATGATCGGCCCGAACAGGTAGCGCCGGGTGCGCAGCCGCTCCTCCAGGGTGTCGAAGCGTTCGAAGAGCACCCGCAGGATCCGAGCGTGCTCGACCGGGTCCGCCGCGTGCCCGACCCGGTGCAGGGCGTTGTTGACGTCCTGGTGCAGCCAGGTGTTGAAGGCGTCGATCCGCCAGCGCAGCGCCCACGGGTAGAGGTCGACGTCCGGGTCGGCCCAGGCGTCGAACTGTGTGCTGAGGTCGAGGCTGATCGTGCCCGACTCGTTGCTGATGATCCTGCCGTGTTCCCGGTCCCACAGCGCGGGCACGGAGGCGCGGCCCAGCCAGCCCGGCACCGTCGCCTCGTACGCCTCCCGCAGCCGGGAGAAGCCGTTGACCGGGTCGGGCCCGGAGCGGCCGCCGAAGATCCAGCCGCGCTCGTCGGTGGAGTCGTCGACGTACGACAGCGAGACCACGTTCTGGAGGCCCTTGAGCGCGCGGACGACCGCGGCGCGCGACGACCACGAGCAGCCCCAGGAGACGTAGACGTGGTAGCGGCCGGGTTCGGCGCGGTAGCCGCTGGAGCCGTCGGCGGTGATCCGCCCGCGCAGCCGCTCCACGTCGCGGGCCGGGGTTGCCGGGAGCTGGTCGCAGGACTCGATCTCGGGCGCGCAGGCGGTGTCGACCACGGCCGGGAGCTGCCCGGTGAACTGCACCTGAGTCATGGGTACTCCGTAAAGGTGTCGGACGGACGGGACGAGGAACGGGGCTGACGAAGATCGGGGCTCCGGACGGGGGCTCACGGCCGGCCACCGGGGGAGAGGGCGCGGGCGATCCGGTTGACCGCCACGGTGACGGCGGCGATGGTCAGGCCGGGCAGCACGGTCAGCCACCAGGCGGTGCCGAGGTAGTCACGACCCTCGGAGACCATCGCGCCCCACTCCGGCGTGGGTGGCTGCGCCCCGAGACCGAGGAAGCTCAGCGCGGACACCGCGAGCACCGCGGTGCCCAGCTCGAGTGCCGCCAGCGCCAGCACCGGGCCGCACACGTGCGGCAGCACATGGGTCAGCAGCACCACGGGGCCCCGCACACCCGCGGCGGACGCGGCCTCCACATACGGCTCCTGCCGGGCCCTGAGCACCTGGGCGCGCACGATCCGGGAGAAGCCCGCGATGCCCGCCAGGCCCACGGCGATCGCCGCGTGCGCGGTGCCGGGACCCAGCGCGGTGACCACGGTCAGCGACAGAATGATCGCCGGAACGGCCAGCACCGTGTCGACCATCCGCATCAGCAGGGCGTCGACCCAGCCGCGTAGGCTGCCCGCGACCAGGCCGATCGTGACCCCGCCGGCCAGTGCGAGCCCGACCGCGATCACCGGGGCGCGCAGTGAAAGCGATGAAGCATGTACTACCCGTGACCAGACGTCCCGGCCGAGGTAGTCGGTGCCGAACCAGGCCGCGCCGCTCGGCGGGAGCAGCGCGCGGTCGGGCGTGGTGGCCAGCGGCGCGTGCGCGCAGAACACCGTGGGCACGAACGCCCAGGCCAGGACGAGCGCCAGCACCAGCACCGCCAGCGTGAGCCCCGGGCTGCGCCACGCGCCCCGCAGCACCGCGCGCGAAGCCGCCCACAGCGACGCCCGCGGCGCCACGGGGAAAGGGGTGTCGCTGTGGGCCGTACCGCGGACGGCGCCGTGCGCGGCATCACCGACGCTTCCATGAGAGGTTCCACGGGGAGTCCCATGGGCAGCATTGTGGGTGGCGTCACGGGCGGTGTCGGGGGGGTTCAGGCCGACCGTGGTCTCAGCCATCCGCGGCTGCCCCTTCCCGTTGCGGGCCGCTCGGCCAGGCGCGGGTCGAGCAGTGGCGTCACCAGGTCGACGGCAAGGCTGACGGCGGCGAAGACCAGGGCGCTGACGACCACCGCGCCCTGCACCACCGGGATGTCCTGCGCCTCGACCGCGGCCGCGGTGATGCGGCCGAAACCGTCGCGGGAGAACACCGTCTCCACCACCACCGAGCCGGCCAGCAGACTGCCGATGATCAGCCCCAGTAGGGACAGCAGCGGCAGCGCCGCGTTGCGGGTGGCGTGCAGCAGCAGCACCCTGGCCCGCCCGGCCCCCTTGGCCCGGGCGGTGGCGACGTAGGGCGACAGCAGGACGTCGGCCAGGCCGCGGGCGAAGACCTGCGTGATCACCGAGGCCGTCGGGATGGCCAGGGTGATCGCGGGCAGCACCAGCCCGCTGCCGCCGGTGTGCCCGAAGGCGGGCAGCAGCTTCCAGCGGAAGGAGACCACTTCCAGCAGCACCAGGCCCACCACGAACTGCGGGAACGAAACCCCCAGCGAGGGCGCCGACAGCAGCAGCCGCGACAGCCGCCGCGACCGGGTGGCAACCGCGGCCAGCGCTGTGCCCACCCCGAGCAGCACGGCCAGCGCCAGACCCACCCCCGCGAGGGCCAGGGTCTGCGGCAGCGCGGTGGCAAAGATGTGGACGACGGTGTCGCCGCTGCCCACCGACCGGCCCAGGTCGCCGTGGAGGGCGGCCCACAGCCGGTCGGCGTACTGCTCCGGCAGCGGGCGCTCGAAGCCGTAGGCGGCCCGCAGCTGGCGCACCTGCTCGGGGGTGGTGTTGGCGACACCGCCCTGGCCGCTGAGCATGATGGCGACCGGATCTCCGGGCAGCAGGTAGAGCAGGGCGAAGGAGAGCGTGAACGTCGCCCACACGGTGACCACCGCATGCAGCAGCCGCAGCAGCAGGTGACGTACCGTCATCTTCCGCGTCTCTCCTGTTCATGCTCTGTCGCGTTCTGATCCGTGCCATCCTGAACAGTTTTGTCCTGATTTGTGCTGTCAGGTCCGCGCTGCCCGGCTGGTGCCTGCTGGCCGGTCAGTTCGCCAGCCAGGTGTCGAAGAACGCCGGCTGCGCGGAGCCGTCCAGCGCCACCCCCTGCACCCGCCCGGCGAACGCCACGGACTGAGCCTGCTCGTAGACGGGCAGCGAGTACGCCTCCTGGACGATCTGCCGCTGTGCCTGCCCGACCAGGGCTGCGCGCTCGGCGGCGTCGAGCGTCTCGGACTGTTTCGCCAGCAGCGTGTCCAACGGGTTGCCGGCGGGCAGGTGGGCGCGGTTCTTGGTGGTGGTGGCGAAGACGGTCGACAACACGTCGGGGTCGGCGCGGGTCAGGCCGAACCACAGCAGGTCGTACCGGCCGGCGTCCTGGTCGGGCGCGAGCTGGTTCAGCGGCAGCCCGGAGAGCTGGGCGTCCACGCCGATCTCGCGCAGCTGGGACTGGACCAGCTGGAGCACGTTGCGGCTGGCGGTGTCGACCCCCGGGTAGATCAGCGTCGGTGCCAGCCGCACGCCGTCCCTGGCGCGGATGCCGTCACCGCCCGGCCGCCAGCCGGCCGCGTCCAGCAGGGCGCGGGCACCTGCCGGGTCGTGGGCCAGGTCGGCCGACAGGTCGGTGTACGCGGGCGTGCTGGAGGTCAGGATGCTGCTGGCCGGCCGGTAGTGGTCGCTTAGCAGGGTCCGGACGATGGTGGCGCGGTCGATGCCCTTGGTCAGGGCCTTACGGACGGAGGCGTCGGCCAGCAGCGGCCGCTCGGTGTTGGCCGTCAGGTTGTACGTGACGCCCGGCACCGGCCGGGACAGCTCGGTGGCGCCGCCGGCGGCGAGCCGCCGTTCATCCCGCGCGTCGACCCCGATGACCGTGTCGACCTGACCGGAGAGCAGGCTGCCGACGCGCACCCCGGACTCGGGCACCACCTTGTAGTCGATGCCGTCGAGGTAGGCCGCGCCCTGGTGCTTCCACACCGGCGAGCCCCACGCGTAGTCCGCGCGCCGCGCAAGCCGGATCTCCGTGCCCTGCACGGCCTCCTTCAGCACGAACGGGCCCGCGCCGGCGAGGCCGCGGCCCTGGCAGCGCTCTTCCGGGGCGAGGGCCAGCGAGGCGGGGGAGAGCAGTCCCAGCGCGGCCGTCGAGGTGGCCTGGAGGAACTGCGCGTTGGGACGGGAGAACGTGACCTTCGCGGTGTGGCTGTCGACCACGGTGGTGCCCTGGTAGCCGGTCAGGTAGCTGGCGGCGACCGCGTCCACGGCGCCGAGCCTGACGATGGCGTCGAAGTTCGCCCTGACCGCGGCCGCGTCCACCGGCGCGCCGTCGCTGAAGGTCGCCCCGGGGCGCAGGGTGAAGGTGAACTCGGTGGCCGACGCGCCGACCTCGAACTTCGAGGCCAACCACGGGACGATCTTTCCGGTGGCCGGGTCCTGGTCGGTGAGCGAGGACACCAGCTGGCGGCTGATCGCGGTGTTGCCGTTGGAGCTGTTGTTCTGCGGATCCAGGCACAGCGGCTTGCTCACCACCGCGACCGTCAGCATTCCGCCGCCGCGCGCGGCACCCAGGCCGGGCGCCGCCGTCCCGCCGCCGCCGTCGTCCGACGAGGAGCAGGCGGCCAGTCCTAGCCCCAGGCACAGCACCACCGCCATTCCGGGCAGAATTCGGCGGCCCGGCCCTCCGATATGTCTGCGGCGCGCGGGAACGGGTGGGCTCGACTGGCGGAACATGGACACTCCTGAAGCGGATTGTTGCGGAGCGGAAATCAGCGGTGCCGCCTTGCGACGGACGTCGACCGGTACGCGCGCGGACGGAATGCGGACACGGAAATCGCCGGCCCGCGGCCCACGGCGTGGTGACTGGTGATATGGGGTGTGTACGCAGGTGGCTCAGGGACAGAGCGCACTTGCCTGCCGGACGAGGTCGACGTCCAGACGGCGCATCAGAATTACGGCTCCCGCGGGCACGTCGGGAGACTACCGTGGCTATTCGGGGCAGGGCCAGAGACAATTGACGCCGCCAGCCGGGGGCTGTTGACTTAACGGCCCGGTACCGCCAGGAATAGGAACGGAGAACCGAATATGGAGCTGAGCGGCACGACGGGCCCCGACGTGGGTGACTCGCTTGCCGACCGCATCGCCGTCGCCATGCTCACCAGGGCTTTTCCCGCCGACGTCGTCGACGCCGTGCTCGCCGACACCGGCCGGATCCAGATGCGTACCCGGCTGCTGCCGTCCCGGGTGGTGGTGTACTTCGTGCTGGCGCTGTGCCTGTTTCCCGGTCTTAAGTACGAGCGGGTGGCGCGGCTGCTGGCCCAGGGGCTGATCTGGAGCCTGGGTCGGCCGACCACCTGCCCGGTGCCCACGGCCGCCGCGCTGTCACGGGCCCGGGCCAGGCTCGGCGCCGAGCCGCTGGAAGCGCTCTTTCGTGCCACGGCCGCACGGGTGGGTGGTCCGCCCACCTACCGGGGGCTGCGCGTGCTGTCCCTGGACACGCTGCGTATCGAGACGCCGGACTCCGAGGAGAACCTGGCCGCCTTCGGCCGCGACCCGGCCACCGGCGAGGGCCCGCCGTGCCTGCGGGTCGCGGCCCTCGCCGACGAGACGACCCGGGCCGTCGTCGACGCCCGGCTGGGCCCGGACGCAGGCGCCCGGGCCGTGCTGACCTGGCCGCTGCTGCGGGCCCTGACCGGGCACGACCTGCTGCTCGCCGACTTCGGCACGCTCGGCGTCCGGGCCTGGTGCGTGGCCCGCGAGCACGGCGCGGAACTGTTGTGGGCCGCGCCCGCCGACACCGCGCTGACCCCCCACGCCATGCTGCCCGACGGCTCGTACCGCTGCGTGCTCGACGGCGCCGGCGACTGCCCGCAGGACGAGGACGAGACGGGCGTCGCGGTGCCCGTCCGGGTCGTGGAGGGCGCCATCGCGGGTCGGCCGGTCCGCTTGGTCACCAGCCTGCTCGACCCGGTGCGCGCCCCCGCGGCCGAACTCGTCGAGCTGTACGCGAGGCGCTGGCGGTTCCGCGAGGCGCTGGCCGGCCTGGCCGGTCTGGCCACGCCGGGCTCTGCCCACGCCCGGCCCGCCGTCACGGCCGCGTCCGCCCTGCCCGCTGCCGGGGCTGGCGGCGGACCCGGGCGGCCCGAGCCGGTGCCGGTGCCGGTGCTGCGGTCCCGCTCGGCGAGCGGGGTCCGCCAGGAGGTGTGGGGCTACCTGCTCGTCCACCAGGCGATCACCGTGCTGCTGCGCGGGGACCTGCCGGGCCGCCGTGACACCACCGCCACGGTGGGCAGGGAGGCCGCCGGGGCCGTGCCCCGCTTCGCCACCCATGGCCCCGGCCCGCGGCCGGTCCGCCGGATCGTCTGACGTCCGGCGTGCGTCCTGCCTGTCTCGCCTGGACTTTTCGCCCTGCCTGGACTTTTCGCCCCGCCCGGACTTTCCGTCCAGCCTGGACTTTCCGTTCCGCTCGAACCTTTCACCCTGCGGTGGAGGATCGCTGGAACTCGGTTGGAGCCAGCCGCGCGGACCGGCGCCCACCGCCGCCGGGCGGCTGCCAGCCGTCGGTCGGTCAGCCCTCCGGCACCGCCGCCGGCTTCGGCTTCGGCGGCCAGGGCAACAGCAGTGTGATCAGTACGCAGCCCACCAGGATCGCCGCGGAGGTGATGAAGGCCAGGTCATAGCCGGAGGTGAGAGCCGCGCCACTCGGATGCGGCCCGGAGCCGTCGGGACGGGAGCTGGTGTGCGCGGCGGCCAGCGAGGTCAGCACCACCAGGCCGAACGAACCGCCCACCTGCCGGGCCGCGTTGGCCAGACCGGAGGCGACGCCCGCGTCCTGCGGCTGCACGCCTGCCATGGCCGTCACGGCGACCGGGGTCAGCGCGACACCGATACCGAGGAAGACCAGCACACCCGGGCCGATCACGCCCAGCGCCACGAGCGTGTCCGTCCGCAGCGCGGCCTGCCAGCCGAAGCCCGCCGCCGAGATCAGCAGCCCCGCCGAGATCAGCACCGGCGGCCGGCGGCCGGCGGCCAGCAGGCGTGCCGCCGTCCGCGCGCCGACGACCGTGGCCACCGCGTGCGGCACGAAGACCAGCCCCGCCTCCACCGGGCTGTAGCCGCGGACGTTCTGCAGGTAGAGCGAGACGAAGTAGAGCAGCCCGAAGAACCCGGCGCCCAGCAGGAACATCACCACGTTCGCCCCGCTGCGCAGGGCCGACCGCAGCAGCCGCAGCGGCAGCAGGGGCACCGTCGCCAACCACTGCTCCACCACGACGAACAGCGCGAGCAGCAGCGCTCCGACGACGATCGGCAGCCAGCTTCCCACCGGGCTCCAGCCGTCCTTGCCCGCCTGGACGATGCCGTACGCGACCGCGGTGAGCCCGGCGGAGACCGTGACGGCGCCCGGGACGTCCAGGCTGCGCCCGCCCAGCCCCGGCAGGTCGGCCAGCCACCGCAGCGAGCCGGCCACGACGGCGACCCCCACCGGGAGGTTGACCAGCAGGATCCACCGCCAACCGAGGTAGTCCGTGAGCAGGCCGCCGAGGATCGCCCCCGCGGCGCCGCCGACCGCGCCGACCATGGTCCACGCGGCGATCGCCCGGGCGCGCCGGGCGCCCTCGGGGAAGGTCGTGGTCAGGATGGTCAGCGTGCAGGGGGCCAGGATCGCCGCGCCCAGGCCCTGTAGCGCCCGCGCCGTGACCAGGACCCCGGCCGAGGGTGCGGCGCCGCCCAGCACGCTGGCCACGGTGAACAGGGCGACACCCGCGACGAAGACACGCTTGCGGCCGTACAGGTCGGCGGCCCGCCCGCCGAGCAGCATGAAGCCGGCGAAGGTCAGGGTGTAGGCGTTGACGACCCACGGCAGGTCGGCGGTGGAGAAGCCGAGCGCGTCGTGGATCGACGGCAGCGCCACGTTCACGATGGACACGTCGAGTACGACCATGAACTGGCCCAGGCAGGCCAGCGCCGTGATCACGCCGTCGGGCGCGCGGCGCGGCAGCGGGACGGATGTGGGCGCGGGCGTCGGGGCAGGGGCCGCGGGCTCGGGGAGGGCGGCCCGGTCCAGGCCGCGCTCCACGCTCATCAGGCGCCTGTCCGGTGCGCCCGGGCGTCGATGCTCTCGGCGAGGCTCACCAGGCTCGCGGTCAGCCGGTGCACGTCCTCGGCTGCCCAGCCCGCGACGAGTTCCGCCAGTGCCCGGGACCGGGCCGCCCACAGCCGTTCGAGCACCTCGCGGCCCTGCTCGGTGACCTCCAGCAGTTGGGCGCGATGGTCCAGCGGGTCCGGCAGCCGCAGGATCAGCCCCGCGCTCGCCAGCCGTTGTGTCTGCGGGCTGAGCGAGGAGCGGTCCACCCCCAGCCGCTCGGCGATCGTGGACAGTCGCACCGGCTGCCAGCGGTCGATCTGTGTCAGCAGCGTGTAGTCGCCCGCGGGAAGGGTCAGCCCCGCCTCGGCGGCGATGCGGCGCTTGGTAGCCGGCGACAACAGCCAGCACCCGGCGGTGTTGAGCGCCACCGCCGCGCCAGCGATGGCCTGATCGGTCTGAGGAGCCGTACTGGTCATACGGCCACGCTATCTCGATTGGTTGGGTAAAACCAACTGAGAGATCGGACATGGCCTCAAGACGGCTTTCTCCAGCGCCGTGTCGGCTTCAGCCAATAGTTGATCTCTCTTGGAGACCGGAGACCGGAGACCGGAGAGCGGAGACCGGCGACCCGGTGCCGCCTGCCCGAATGCCAGTCCGATGGCGAACAGCGGCAGCTGGGGCCCGCCGTCGGTGAAACTTCCCGGCCGGTAGGCCCCGTGCTACCGGGGCGCGTGGTCAGCCGTCGATGTCTCGCAGGCCCTGGATCACGGGTAGTTCCTCGGGGTCGGGCTCGGTCTGCTCCAGGAAGGCGCGTACACACTCGACGGCGACGTCGGGGGCCAGGCGTTTGAGACTCAGGGCCAGGACGTTGGCATCGTTCCACAGCCGCGCGCCGCGGGCCGTCCACGCGTCGGCGGCCGTGGCGGCCCGCACGCCACGTACCTTGTTGGCCGCTATCGCGGTGCCGGTGCCCGTCCAGCACATCAGCACCCCGTAGTCGACTTCGCCAGCGACGACCGCTTCGGCTACGGTACGTGACATATCGGTCCACACCGTGGACTCGCTCGGGAACACCAGCTCATGTTCGGTGCGGATGAACTCGCGCACGGCGTGGACGCACTCGTTCTCGCTGTCGGCCGCGAACCCGATCCGTGTCATCGCCTTGTCCTCCAGCCGCCTCGTCCTCCAGCCCCATCGCCGACCGACGTATCATCGACGACCTCTTCCCCGTCTTCAACGTCCCTTTCCCGGCGTCCTTCGACGTTCCGTTCCAGGTCGAAACGGCATGCCGACGCGCCGCCGTCCGCTTCCTCGACCGTGACCCGATGGATGGCCCGCGGACGAGCCGCTCGCGCCACGCAACAGGCGTTCCTCGCCGACGTGCTCTCCGTGACTCCTGCCGATACATCGGCACCGAACACATCCTGCTCGCCCTGCTGGAGCGGGAGGACGGCGACGGTGCGCTGTCCGGGCTCGGCGTCGACAGGGCCGCCGTGGAGACACAGCTCGCCACCGCCCTCGCCGCGATCGTCGCCGGCAGGAAGGCATGACCGCGGCGGCATACCGGCATACCGGCATACCGGCGCGCCGGTCCTGCCAGGGCTTCACGCGGGAACGGCCGGTTGGCGCGCGATGTGGACAGCCGCGCGCCAACCGGCCTGTTCAACTGGATTCGGGGCGCACACGCGTATGCGGGTCACGCGCCCCGGTGGGGGTCGTCAGTCGGCTCCGGGGACGGTGACGTTCTTCTCGTTGAAGCCGAAACCATCCTGGGTGGCCTGCTGGCGGAGCGCGTCGAAGGAGCTCTGGCTGGCGTTGACGTCAGCCTCGGTCGCGCTGCCGTTCTTGAGCTTGTCGACGAGAGCCGTGAAATTGTTGCTGATCGACTGTACGGCGTTGCACAGCGTCGGATTGGCCACCGCGAACCCCTTGGCGACCTTGAGCTCGTGGGCGGTGAACAGACCGGCCACCGCCGCCTTGGCGAGCGTGCGCCCCCGGTTGTCCGCGTTCGCTCTGAACTTCCCCTCCCGTGCCGGCTTGTAGATGTACCGATGGAAGGCACCCAGCCCCAGGCCGGCGTGCAGCGCGAAACGGGTCTTGGCCAGCGGCCTGCTGTTCTCGCCGCTCGGACAGGTGCCTTCGTAGGGGGTTTCGGCGGCTGCCGGCTCGGACGCGGCGGCGGCTGGTGCCGCGCTCCCGCCGCCGGTCGTCCTGGAACCGCACGCACCGACAAGTACGACGGAGAGCAGTACCGCCAGCAGGACTGCCCCGCATTGTGTCGCACGGGTAACTGGGCTTTACGTGATACCGGAACCATCATCACCTGACCTCGCACAGAGTTCGGCCTCGTCGACAGCCTGGGTGTTCGTCATTGCCGACGGCTTACCGCGTCGTGAGTCGCGACGGGGACGGCTCGCTTACCGGGCCCCGCGGAAATGCCCGCGGGAATGATGGTGCCCAGGGAGCAGCCGGGCGGAACACGAACCTGCCCGCCGGCTCTGCCAGCCGTCCCGCCGGCTGTTTTGCCGATTGCCCTTTTGGTTGTCCTTGTGGCCACCCTGACGGCTTGACTGTCTTTTAGCTGACCTGGCGGGATTGCTGTTCCCGGCGGGTTGGCTGTTCCTGGCGGGGGGCCGGGCGGGTCGTACGGCGCTGGTGGTGACGGTGGCGCTCAGGCGCGACCGCGGATGCGGTCCGTGAGCCGCTCGTACTGCTCGGAGTCGTTCAGGGCGGCCATGACGATCTGGTGGCAGGTGCGTTCGCACAGGTTGACGAGGTCGGCCCGGTCCATGGCCGGCTGGTCGAGCCAGGTGAGGACGACCTCCTCCATGTATGCCAGCCAGCCGGCCACGGCCATGGTGAGGGCGGGGGTGGCCGGCGCGCCCGCGGTGGTGAGGCCCTCGGTCAGCCAGCCCGTCAGGGTGGCGCGGGTCGAGCGGTGCAGGGTGCGCATGTCGCTGCCGCCGTCGAGCCGGGTGATGGCCAGGTAGACGTCGGGGTGGCGGCAGACGTACTCGACGAAGGTCTCGACCCCGGCGCGCAGCTGCTCGCCGGGAGCCAGGGACGGGTCGGGGCGCAGGTGGTCGAGGAGCTCCTCGGCGGCTGCCCGCAGGACGGCGTGCCGGAACCCGCGCTGCGAGCCGAAGTAGTGGAACAGCAGCCCGGGGGAGACGCCCGCCTCGGCGGCCACGCTCTCGACGCGGACGTCGTCGATCGTCCCTCGTTCCAGGACGTGGCGGGCGGCGGCCAGCAGTTGGCCGCGGCGGTCGGCGGGCAGGAGCCGGGTGCCGCGCACGCCGGTAGGACGAACCATGTGCCCATCTTATTAACCAAAACTCAACAGAACTATTGACTCCAGCTCAACAGGGCCTACTGTTGACTAATCCTCAACAATGGTGCGTCACTGTCCTGGGCCGGGGCCGCACCCCGCGTCTTCTTCCGCCCTCGCCACGTGATGGAGGAGCGCTCCGATGCCGTTGCGAGTCATGAAGCATGAGTAAGCCTCTGCCTCGCAGCCACCCTCGATGGGATGGCACCCCCGGTCTGACCCGCTCGCGCGGTGCCGGGTTCCCGCTTCACAGGCACCTGCCGCGCGAGCGCGGTCTTACGGTCGCCTCCACGGGCGTTTTGCGTCTCCGACGCACTGGCGGCGACGAGGTCACGCAGGTTGACCGCGGCGTTCACGTCGCGGTCAACCGCCAGCCCGCAGGACGGGCAGGTGAACGTGCGGTCCGACAGCGTCAGGCTTGGGTTTCGCCTGCCGCAGCCGGAACAGGTCC
>NZ_CAKKTL010000019.1:5667-13089 GCF_920664355.1 Protofrankia sp. CiP1_Cm_nod2 | reverse complement strand
TGCTCGACGGGTACCAGCGGTCCGCGACGACCAGCCGGGAGCCGTACCACGACGTCTTGTAGACGAGCTGGCGGCGGACCTCGGCCATCCCCGTGTCGGAGACGGCGCGGGCAAGGTGCCGGTTACGCGCCATCCCGGCCACATGCAGGTCTTCGACCACGATCACGTCGTGGGTCTTCGCGAGCCGGGTGGTGAGCGTATGCAGGCCGTCGCGGCGCTGGGCCGCGACGCGGGCGTGGATACGGGCGAGCCGGGCGGCACGCTTGTGCCGTCCCACGCTGCCAGGCTTGGACCTGGTGTAGGCGCGCGACGCGGTCCGCAGCCGACGCAGCGATGTGGCCAGATGTCTCGGGTTCGGGATCGTCTCGCCGGTCGAGAGGACCGCGAGGTGCTTCACGCCCAGATCGACGCCGACCGCGCCGCCCGTGCGCTGCCGCCGGGACGGGGTGTCGGGGATCTCACGGTCGACCTCGACGGTGAACGACACGAACCAGCGCCGCGCGGTGCGGGACACGGTCGCGCCCAGCAGCCGAGCCCGGCCGTCGGCGAGCCGGCTGGTCAGCGCGCCCATTGGCTCGTGGACCCGTACCCGGCCGATCCGGGGCAGCTTCACCCGCCGGTCGCCGGCCGGCCCGTAGACACCGGTCGTGTAGCGGAACGAGTCGCGTGCCTTCCCCCGCTTCTTGAACCGCGGGAAGCCGACCCGGCGGCCCTTCCGCTTGCCGTTCTTCGCGTCGGAGAAGCTCTTCAAGGCCCGCGCCAACCGGTCAAGCCCCGCGGAGAATGCCTCCTTCGAGCACCCCGCCCACCACGGCGCCACGTCGTTCTTCCTCTGGTTCCACCGCAGTCACAGCGCGGGCAGCGTCCACGGCACCGGGGTCAGCTGGTCGCCGTCCACGCCGTAGGTCTTCTCCGCGTCCCGTTGCGCGAGGGCGGCCTTCACCCGGGCCAGCCCCCAGTTGTAGGCGAACCGGGCCGCCCCGGCGTGCCGCCGGAGGTCTGCGAGCTGGGCGTCGTTCGGGTCGAGCGCGAACCGGTACGCCTGCAACGTCCTCACTCGGCCGCCCCGGTAGCGGCTTCGACAGCCCGGCGGGCCCTGTCCGCGGCGGCGCGGCGGCCGTACAACCGGGCGCACATCGACGTCAGGATCTCGGTCATGTCTCGGACGAGGTCGTCGTCGACCTCGGCGGGATCGACCACGAGAAGCCGCCGGCCGGAGGCGGCGAGGGCAGCTTCGACGTATTCGGCGCCGAAGCGGGCGAACCGGTCGCGGTGCTCGACGACGATCGTGGAGACGTCCGGGTCGCGCAGCAGCGCGAGGAACTTCTTTCGGTGGCCGTTGAGTGCCGAACCGACCTCGGTGACGACCCTGCCCACAGGTAGGCCCTGCCCGGTGGCCCAGGCGGTGACGCGGGCGACCTGCCGGTCTAGGTCTGGCTTGTGGTCCGCGGATGAAACCCGGGCGTACACCACGGTCTGCCCCGCCGGCCGTTCGACGGCCTCCGGCTCAACCAGGATCAGCCGGCCCACTCTGCGGGCCGGCACCGGCAGCTTGCCTTCCCGAAACCATCGGTATGCGGTGACGTGGTGCACTCCTTCCCGCTCGGCCCACTGCTTCAAGTTCACTCAAACATCATACTGCATACTCACTGGAGAACAGATGGGCACCCCTGCCACCGCCCGCGCCGCGTCCACCGCGTCCACCGCCCGCGCCGCAGCCACGTTCGAGCCCGACGGCCTGGTCCTGCGGCCGCGTGACGTCCGTTTCGACTGGTCACGGCTTCCGACGCCCTGGATTCCGGGCGAGCCCGTCGCCAGCCACATCATCAACGTGCTGCATCTGCTGCTGCCCGAGGGCGAGCGCTGGTTCGTGCGCGTCTTCCAGCGCGCACTGCCGATGATCACGGACGACCGGGTGCGGGAGGACGTGCTCGGGTTCATCGGCCAGGAGGCCATCCACGCGCAGGCCCACCAGGGGGCGCTCGACCACCTGCGCGCGGGCGGGCCGGACCCGGACCCGTATCTACGCCAGCTTGAGTGGTTCTTCCACCGGGTGCTGGGGGAGCGCCCAGGGCTGCCGCCGGGGCGTGCCCGGGAGCAGGTCGTTGAGCAGGTGGCGATCATCGCCGCGGTCGAGCACTTCACCGCTTTCCTCGGCGACTGGGTGCTCAGTGCGGACGCCCTGGACCGGGCCGGCGCCGACCCGGTGATGCTGGACCTGCTGCGCTGGCACGGCGCGGAGGAGATCGAGCACCGCAGCGTCGCATACGACCTGCTCAGGCACCTGGACCCGGGCTATCCGCGGCGGATCCGCAGCATGATGATCACCGGTCCCATTCTGTACTGGTTATGGATCCGTGGAGCGCGTTTCCTGATGGCCGCCGATCCACGGCTGGCCGGATCGCGGCCGGGCGGGCCACGGCGGGTGGAGAGCGGGCGTGCCTTCCTCGCGGCATCCCGGCGGGGGCTGCTGCCAGCCCCGGGCCAGGCCGTGCGCTCCGGGCTGCGCTACCTCAGGCGTGACTACCACCCCACGCAGGAGGGCTCGGCCCGGCAGGCGGCCGCCTACCTCGCCACCTCCCCGGCCGCCCGCGCCGCGGCCGCCCGCTGATGTCCGGGCCTGGGCATCACCCGGCCGCGGCGGGCCGGCACGTTCCTCCCGACCTGTACGGCAGGCCCCGTGCCGACCGCGCGATGCGGGCGCTGGCCGCCGTCGGTGACGTGCTGTTCCCGCTGGTCGTCCGGTCGGGCGGACGCCCGGGCAGCCGTCGGCACCGGTCCACGCCGCCGCCCGCGCCCGCGTCCGCGCTGAACCTCGTGGTGGCCGGCCGCGGGTACGTGGCCGACGACGTCGTCCGCCTGCGGCTGGCCGCTCCCGACGGGGCCGTGCTGCCCGCCTGGCGGCCCGGCGCCCACCTCGAGCTGCGCCTGCCCTCCGGCCGCCGGCGCCGGTACTCCCTGTGCGGCGACCCCGCCGACCGGGGCGTCTACCAGATCGCGGTCCGCCGCGTCGACGGCGGGGGCGGCGGGTCTGTGGAGGTGCACGACGCCCTGCCGACGGGCAGCCGGCTCGCCGTGGGCCGGCCGCGCAACGCCTTCCCGTTCGCCGGCGAGCCCCGCGTGCTGTTCGTCGCGGGCGGTATCGGCATCACCCCGATCCTGCCGATGGCCCGCGAGGCCGCCCGGCTCGGCCTGGACTGGCGGCTGGTGTACAGCGGCCGCGGCCGCGCGTCGCTGCCGTTCACCGACGAGCTGCGCGGGTTCGGCGGCCGGGTGGAGATCCTCTCCGGCGGGGAGCGCGGGGCTCCCGACGCCGCCGGCCTGCTGCGCCGCGCCCCGGCCGGGGCCGCCGTCTACGCCTGCGGCCCACCTCCCATGCTCGACGGCATCCAGGCGGCCTTCGACGCGAGCCCGGCCAGCGGCCTGCACGTCGAGCGCTTCGCGCCCGTCCCGCCGCCCTGGGACGGCCGGCCCTTCGAGCTGCGGCTGGCCCGCAGCGGGCGCGTGCTGCCCGTGCCCGCCGACCGCTCCGTCCTGGACGTGCTCGCCGAGGCCGTCCCCACGGTCGCGTACTCCTGCCGGCGGGGCTTCTGCGGGATCTGCCGCCAACGCGTCCTCGCCGGAGCCGTCGATCACCGTGACCATCGGCTCACCGACACCGAGCGTGCCGACGGCGCGATGCTCGTCTGCGTCTCCCGCGCCCGCGCGGGCGAAAGCCTCGTCCTGGACCTGTGATCTCTTAGTCACCCCGAGCCTCTTGCTCACCCCAAGTAGTCGAACTGTGTAGTCGTGCGAAGTGCCCACCCGAACCGGTGGGCACCCGACCCGGAGGCGACATCCATGACCGCACCGCTCCGGACACCGGCCCGGACATCAGCCCGCCGGCGCTCCCAGGCCACGACGGCCTTCCCGTACGACGGCGGCGACCTCGACCGTTTCCGTGAGCTGCAGCGGCTCGCCTACGCCTGCGCCGAGCGGGTCGGGGCCTGGCTGGAGCCCGGCGTGACCGAACGCCAGGCCAGCGCGCGGCTGGGCCGGGAGTTGGCCGCCGCCGGCGTCCAGGACTTCTTCCACATCCCCTTCGCCTGGTTCGGTGACCGGACCGCCTTCCGGCACTTCCGCACGCCGCTGCAGTTCTTCCCGAGCCGGCGCAGGCTCGAGGAGGGCATGCCGTACATCCTCGACTGCGCTCCCGTCATCGACGGCTACACCGCCGACATCGGGTACGCCGGCCGGGCCGGCGCCAGCCCCGTCTGGGACAGGATCGACCGTGACCTGCGCGAATACCGCGACCTGATCGTCGCCGAGGCGCGCCGGCGCACACCGCTCAACGAGATCTACGCCCGGGTGGACGCGCTCATCGCCCGCCACGGCTACGACAACCGGCACCGGGTCTACCCGGGACGGGTCATCGGCCACCAGATCACCCGCACGACCGCCCGCGGGCCCGCCGGGGTCAGCGTCCTCGGCTTCGGCGTACGGACGCTGCAGACCCTCGGCCGCGAGTTCCTCGGCGAGCGCCGGTACGGCCGGTCGCCGCTGTGGGCCGACGGCCGTGCCTCCCGGCACGCGCCCACGCCGGGGCTGTGGGCAGTCGAGCCGCACGTCGCGTTCCGCGACGTGGGCCTGAAGTTCGAGGAGCTGCTGGTGGTCACCGAGGACGACGCCTACTGGCTCGACGACGACCTGCCGCACGTACGCCGCTGGCAGCGGGCCGCGGACACCTCGTCGGATCTCGCGGTGCCGGATCTCGCGGTGCCGGGTGTTGTGGTGCCGGGTGTCGCGTCGGGCGTCGCGGTGGAGGCGCGATGAGGCGGCGGGCGGTCGTCTCCGCCGGTGTGCCGCTGGCCATGTACGAGCAGGGCAACCCGGCCGGGCCGACGGTGCTGCTCGTGCACGGCTACCCCGACACCCACGGGGTCTGGGACGACGTCGCCGCCGCCCTCGCCGCCGACGGCCACCATGTGGTGCGCTACGACGTGCGCGGCGCCGGGGCCTCCGGGGCGCCGAGAGGGGTAAGCAGCTACCGTCTGTCGCATCTCGCGGACGATCTGTTCGCAGTGGCCGACGCGGTCAGCCCGTACCGGGCGGTGCACCTCGCCGCCCACGACTGGGGGTCCATCCAGGCCTGGGAGGCCGTCACCGACCCCCGGGCGGCGGGCCGCATCGCCTCCTATACCTCCCTGTCCGGCCCCTGCCTGGACCACGCCGGCCACTGGGCGCGCCGCCGGCTCGCCCGCCCCACCCCGCATCACCTCGGCCAGCTGCTCACCCAGGCCACGCGCTCCTGGTACATCGGCCTCTTCCACCTGCCGCTGCTCGCCCCGGCCGGCTGGCGGCTCGGGCTGGCCGCGCGGTGGGGGAGCGTGCTGGCGCGTGCCGAAGGGGTCACCCCGCGGGCCGGCCACCCGCGGCCCACCCTCGCCGCCGACGCCGTCCGCGGGATCGCGCTGTACCGGGCCAACATGCTGCGCCACCTGCTGCGGCCCCGGCAGCGCCCGACCGCCGTACCGGTGCAGCTGATCACTCTTACCCGGGACCGCTACGTCAGCCCCGCGCTGGGCGACGATCTCGACCGCTGGGCGCCCCGTCTGTGGCGGCGCACCCTGACCGCCGGGCACTGGTCCGCACTGCTTGAGAAAGGCCCCACCGTGGCACAGATGATCGGAGAAATCGCCGCGCACGCCGACGGCGCGCCCGCCGCCCCCGCCCTCGAGCGGGCCGCCGCCTCGAGCCGGGAACAGGCCGCCAGCCAGCGCCAGCGCCTCCGCCTCGGCCCGCGCCTCGGCCCGCGCCTCGGCCGTGGCCTGGAGCGGGCGGCTTTCGCCGGGAAGCTGGCCGTCGTCACCGGCGGCGGCAGCGGCATCGGACGGGCCACCGCGCTGGCCTTCGCCGAGCACGGCGCCGCCGTCGTGGTCTGCGACCTCGACCTGGCCACCGCCGAGCGCACCGTCGAACTCGCCCGCCTGCTCGGCGCACCCGAGGCCCACGCCTACCGGGTGGACGTCGCCGACAGCGCCGCCGTCGACACCTTCGCCAGAGAGGTGGCCGTGGCCCACGGCGTCCCCGACATCGTGGTCAACAACGCCGGTGTCGGCCACGGCGGCACCTTCCTGCGGACCACCGAGAAGGAGTGGCGGCACATCCTGGAGGTCAACCTCGGCGGGGTCGTCCATGGCTGCCGCGCCTTCGCCACCCTGATGGTCGAGCGCGGGGAGGGCGGTCACCTCGTCAACGTCGCCTCCGCCGCCGCGTACCTGCCCAGCAAGGTCCTGGCCGCCTACGCCACCAGCAAGGCGGCCGTCTACATGCTGTCGGACTGCCTGCGCGCCGAGCTCGCCCCCGCCGGCATCGGCGTCAGCACCATCTGCCCCGGCCTCGTCAACACCAACATCGCCCGGACCAGCACCTTCTCCGGCCGTTCCGCCGACGGGCTCGACGCCACCCGCGACCGCTTCGCCGCGCTCTACGCCAGGCGCAACTTCCCCCCGGAGAAGGTCGCCTGGCAGATCCTGCGCGCTGTCCGGGAGAACAGGGCCGTCGTCCCGGTCACCGTCGAGGCCAGGGCCGGCCGCCTCCTCAGCCGGCTTTCCCCGGCCCTGACGCGCGCCGCCGCCCGCATCGACATCGACTGACACGACCGGACCCTGCCCGGCGGGCTGCTGCCCACCCTGGCCGGTGACGCGCTGGCGAACCTCGTCCGCCACCTGGACAGCCGCCGCCGCGCAGCGCACGGCCGGCTGGGTCCGTGGGGCCCGCCGCCGGTGCCAGAAGATCTTCGGGACGGCCGCGGTTCCCCGCCACGCGGCCTGAGCGGTCGCGGCCCGGACCGCTCCGAGGGCTCGGGACCAGGGGGAGCCGCCGTCGCAATGGCCGGTTTTTTCAGGGTTACCACTGATGCCGGCCGCTTCCGTGCGGAGCAGACTCGCCGCTGTGAGCAGTCCCGCCTCGCGGCGGGGCGCGACGACAGCGGGCGCGTGTCGGCTCCGGGGCGCGCCCGCTCCTCGCCGAGGCGGGTTCCCCGCGGTCCCACCGGCATGGCGAGGAGTTTCCTGCCGGGCCCTGCCGAGAAAGGGGTGGTTGCGATGCCGCAGCACATCCGGAAATACTGGGGGGCGCTGCACGGGCGCCAACAGCTGAACTTCAACTGGGGGGCGATAAACGCCAACTCGATCGTGCACGTCGCGGCCAGCGAGTATATTCCGGTGACCGACCCGGACGCGCACGGCGGGTTCGCCGACCAGAACCACCAGCGGTTCATCGGGGCGGCGAACGTGACGGTGTCCAATATCGCCCCGCACGGCGCGCCCTGGGATCCGAACAACGGGGTGACGTTCGTCGTCAACGTCGACTGGCCCAGCCCGATATACATCGTCACGGACATCACGGTCTTCGACGAGGGGCCGGTCGAGATCCAGAACT
>NZ_CAKKTL010000019.1:0-5151 GCF_920664355.1 Protofrankia sp. CiP1_Cm_nod2 | reverse complement strand
CGCGCCGCTCAGGCAGCCATACACATCTCCGCGAACGGCGGCGCGTGTCGATGAATGCTGGTCGCCGGCCGCTGGACGCAGAACGCAGAACGCAGAAGAAGATCGGCGCGAGTTCGCCGCTGCGCATACTGACGCGGCCAAAAAGCGTACACGGCAGCAGACTCGCGCCGATCATGGCCGGTGTCTCCCATGGCGCGTCGGAGCGGGCCCGGCCGGATCCCCGGCGGCGAGCTACGGCCGGTCGGTGGAACCAGCGGTCGGTGCGGCTACGAACGGTCGATGAACAGTGCGTTCACGGGACAGTTGTACACGCCCTGATCGGCGTTGTCCTCTAATCCCTCGGGCACTGGTCTGTCCTTGCCGATGTTGCTGTAGCCCTGGTCGTCGAGAGTGAATATCTGTTCGTCGATCATGTTGCACTGGCCATGTGCCTCACATTTGCTGTTGTCGACGCTGACCTTCACGGTCGTCACCATCCATCGTTCACTCGTTCAGCGGTCTCGTGGTGTTCGTGCCGCCACCGTCAGCGGTCCCCGCGGCCGAGGAGGGCAGGCCACGCCCTGGACGGCCGTCGCCCCCGGACGTCGTGACCCGCGCGGGCACGGGAGCGGCACGGGAGCGGGCACGGTGACGAAACAACGTTGGCCCGCGCCCGCCGCCCGGTGGCACCGTGGGCTCCCGGTTATGCGCCGCGCCGTGTCGGGAACTCCAGGTGGAGCTTCTTCATGCTGCGGAGAATCCCGGTCTCGTACTCGGGCCGGGTGCCGGGCTTCAGGCTGAACTCGGGAATACGGCGGAGGAACTCCTCGAGGGCGACCTTGATCTCCAGGCGTGCCAGGTGGGCACCGATGCAGCGGTGGACACCGACGCCGAAGGCCGAGTGGGGGATGCGCTCCCGGAAGATGTTGCACTCCCTGGGGCTGTCCAGGGCCTTCGGGTCCCGTGACGCCGACGCGTAGTTCAGGAGGATGAAGTCGCCTTCCTTGAAGTGGTGCCCGCCTATCTCGACATCCGTGGTCACGGACCGGCCGAGCGCGACCACCGGTGGGAAGTACCGGACGAACTCCTCGGCCGCCTGGGGGATCAGGCTCGGGTCGTTCGCCAGCGCCTTGCGGTCCTCGGGGTGGGTGGCGAGGTGGGACATCGCACCCGACATGACGAACGTCGCGGTCACGATGCCGCCGAGCGCGAGGTCGGTGATGATGGAGACCCGGTCCTGCCAGGGGGACGGCTCGCCGTTCTCGTATTCGACACCCGCCGCGATCACGTCCACCACGTCGCCGCGCGGCGGCTCCTTGGCCCGGCGGCCCAGGTACTCGCCGAGGTGGACGAATGCCCTGGTCAGGTTCTCGGTGCGTTCCTCCTTGGGCCCGTAGAAGCCCGCGTCCATGTGCTTGATGAGCATGGGGACGTCGTCGGTGGGCAGGCCCAGCAGGTTCTTGAACATCGCCGAGCCGGGCAGCACCGACGAGAACTCCTTGATGTACTCGCATTCACCCCTGTCGATGAAAGCGTCGATGAGGGTGACGGCCTCCGTCCGGATGGAGTCCTCGAAGGCGCTGATCGCGTCCGGGGAGAAGTAGGGGTTCAGCGCGTTCCGCCAGAGGTTGTGCCGGGGCGGATCCGACTCCTCCGGCATCAGGTAGGGGCGTTCCGGGTCACGGTTGGGCTCGAAGCCCTTGGCGCTGCTGAAGGTCCGCCAGTCCTGGCCGGCGCGCTTGACATCCTGGTAGCGGTTGATCAGCCAGTACCCGTTCCCGACATTGCTGCGGGTGACCGGGCACCTGTCCACGAACTCGTCGAGGACCTCGTAGAAGCGGTCGTTGAACTCCGGGTCCTCGATGTCGAAGTCGGAGAAGATGTCCCTCCGGAACCCTTCGCTCGTGGTCACAAGAGCACCTCCATTAAACGTATGGCTCGGGTCGCGTGGGTAAGGGGCGGGTTTCCCGTGGCCGGGGAACGGCATGCTGGCGGGTGCCGGTCGGCGCCAACCGCGGCCGATATGCGCTCGTGGGCCAGGACGCTGACGGCCTGAATGCGCCGCTTCACTGTCACGGTGGCGGCGGGGAATCGAGCCGGATGCCTCACGGCCCGACCTGTTGCGGGTGGCTGCGCCGCCCGGGCACCGGTGTTCGACATCAGGATTTCTGTGGGCGCACCATCCTGCGCCCGTACAGGCTGACGTACCGTCCGGGTACCTCCCGTCTTTTTGCTGTCTTTTGGTGCGGTCGCCTTTCGATGCGATACAAACATACGTTTGTTTTTATGAACATAACAGGCGCTACTTGACCTGTCAAGTAGGTCACAGTCAAGCGTAATCGAGATGTTGCTATGAGATATAATCACAGGTAGAAGGCTGGTAGCGGATCGCGCTCCAGGCTTTGGCCGCCGCTGTCAAGGGCGCGGGAAAGCCGGTGGCCGGGCGTGCGCGGGTGTGCTGGCGCAATGCCCGGTGGCCCGGTTGTCCGGTAGGCCGCCGTGACCGCCCGGCTCGACGCGTGTCGCTGTCGTGGCGGGTGCTGATCCGTGTTCCTCGGGCAGGGGAAAGGAGCGGAACAAACCATTGTTTTTTGTTCTGGTCGGGCCTAGGATCGGGATGAATGATCGTCCGATAGCATGGATCTTGGAAAGGGGAGAGACGTGGCTGGGCGGCTCGAAGGGAAGGTTGCTGTCGTCACCGGGGCGGGCTCGGGAATCGGCACCGGTATTGCCGAGGAGTTCGTGAAGGAAGGGGCCAGGGTCGTCGCCGTCGATATCTCGGGCCAGCAGGAGGAGGTCGCCAAGCGGCTCGGGAGCGACTGCTACGCGGTGCACGCCGACGTGTCGAGGGGGCAGGACGTCCGGAACATGCTGGATGCGGCCGTCTCCCACTTCGGCAAGCTCGACGTCCTCTGTAACAACGCGGGTATCGACGGGGCGGTGGCCCACACCGGTGACTATCCGGAGGAGGAGTTCGACCGCGTCTTCGGTGTGAACGGGCGAGGGGTGTTCCTCGGTATGCGCTACGCCATCCCCAAGTTACTTGAGAACGGTGGGGGAGTGATCGTGAACACGGCGTCGATGGCCGCGATGGTCGCTTTCCCGGGAATGCCCGCGTACTGCGCGGCAAAGGGTGCCGTGGCCATGCTGACGAAGACCGCGGCGGCGGAGTACGCAAGCCGGAACATCCGCGTCAACGCGATCTGCCCCGGGCCGATCCGGACGCAGATCACCGACAGCCTCCCGCCGGAGCTCATCGAGGGCGTGGTCAGGGCGACGCCGCTGGGGCGATACGGGACCCCCACCGAGGTGGGCCGGCTGGCCGTCTTCCTGGCGAGTGACGAGTCGTCGTTCATCACCGGTGACATGATCCTGATCGACGGTGGTTACACCACTCTCTGACCGGTTCTCCGATCGGTTCTGGTCACCGCGTCGGGGCGTCACGTCGATACGTCCGCCGGACATATCCGCCGGGCACACCGCCGGCCCCCGGCGCCACCCGGACCGGGTATGGTCCAGTGGCGCCGGGGGCCGGTCCCTATGACCGGTCGGCCACGGGATCCCCTGAGCCGAGGTAGCTGTTGACGAGCGCGTCGTGGTCCAGCGTGTCCGGCGTCCCGTCGAACACCACTTTTCCGCGCCGCAGCACGACGACGGCGTCGGCGAACTCGACCGCGCGTTCCACGTACTGCTCGACGATGACCAGCGACACCCCGCTCGCGGCCAGCTGTCGCAGCGACACGAAGATCTCGTCGATGATCCTCGGTGCCAGGCCCATGGAGACCTCGTCCACCAGGATGACCTGTGGATCCGACAGGTAGGCCCGGCACAGCGCGAGCATCTGCTGCTGCCCGCCGGAGAGCGTGCCGGCGGTGTCGTCGAGCCGCTGCCGCAGTGCCGGGAAAGCCTCCAGCGCCCGGTCGGGCCTGGTTTCCGGAAGCCACGGTGGCCGCTGGAGGCGAAGGTTCTGCCGCACGGACAACGACCGGAAGATTCCCCGCCCCTCGGGGATGAGGCACAGGCCGGCGCGGGTGCGCGCATACGGCGGAGTGCCCGAATGGTCGACGCCGCCGATCGATACGCGGCCGTGCTGGAGCCTGTTCAGACCCGCCGCGGTGCGCAGCAGCGTTGTCTTTCCCGCGCCGTTGGCACCGAGCAGGGCGACCACCCCGCCTGCCGGTACGTCGAGGTCGACCACGCGTAACACCGTCGACCGGCCGTAACCCGACTGCACCGCCCGCAGCGAGAGGGCATACGGCTTCGTGTCGCCCGCGGTGGTGGCACTGTTCGTCCGTGTTGTCATGACACCACTTCCCTCACGGGCTGCCGTGCGACGGTCTCGACGGCGTCGCCCCCGAGATAGGCGGCCCGCACGAGCGGGGACGCCATCACCTCGTCGGGCGTCCCGTCGAAGACGGGTCTACCGAAGTCCAGGACGTGGATGTGGTCGCATATCTCGTTGACGAGCGCCATGTCGTGCTCCACGAGCAGGATGCCGATTCCCCGGTCCCGCACGACGCGCTGGAGGGTCTCGCCGAACCGGCTGGTTTCCGCCCGGTCGAGGCCGGACGACGGTTCGTCGAGCAGGAGGACGCGGAACGGCCCGGCCAGGCCGCGGGCCAGCTCGACCCGCCGGCGCAGCCCCGTCGACAGGGCCCCGGCGAGCGATTCCGCGACATCCTCCAGCTCGCAGAGCCGGATGGCCTCCTCGGCGCGCTGCCTGACGAGGTTTCGTTGCCTGCCCGAGCTCAGGAAGTGGCTGAGCGGGCTGGCCCCGGCGAAGCCGCCCTCCGCTCCCAGCGCGACGTTCTCCCGCACGGTCATCGAGTCGAACAGCTCCATCTGCTGGAACGTGCGGCCGATGCCGAGCCGGGCCCGAACGGCCTGGCCCCGCCGGGAGATGTCGTGGCCGCCGAAGGAGATCTTTCCGTTCGTCGGTCGGAGCACTCCCGAGCAGGCGTTCAGGGTCGTGGTCTTGCCGGCCCCGTTCGGGCCGATCAGACCGGTGATCTGTCCGGTCCGGGCTTCGAGGGAGACGCCGTCCACGGCCACCAGGCCGCCGAAGCGCACCCCGAGCCCGCGTACCGCGAGCGTGCCGGCGGCGGCCCTGGGGCGCGTGCTGGCGGCGGCAGCGGCGCTGGCACCGGAGCCGCCGCGGGCGCCGTTCACGCG
>NZ_CAKKTL010000018.1:10223-37574 GCF_920664355.1 Protofrankia sp. CiP1_Cm_nod2 | reverse complement strand
CGCGGCGAAGACCTCGTCGGTGGTGAACATCGCCAGCGCCCACAGCGCGTGCATCGGGAAGGTCACGAACAGCAGGAGCAGCCGCCCCCAGTACGGCAGCCGTCCCGGCATCGGGTCGAGCCCGATGATCGGCCAGTAGAACAGGCAGCCGACGGCCAGGAAGTGCGCGTGCAGGAACAGGTGGAGCACCGGGTGCCGCAGCGACGCCTCGTACAGGCTGGTGAAGTACAGCCCGTAGAGGCTCACGATGAACACGGCGAAGCCGACCAGCGGGAAGGCGGCCACCCGCGCCACCCGGCTGTGCAGCAGCCTCACCAGCAGCCGGCGGGGGCGCAGCGGCAGGGCCCGCAGCGCCAGTGTCACGGGGGCGCCCAGCGCGAGCGGGATGGGCGCGACCGTGCCGAGCAACATGTGCTGGACGGCGTGTGCGCTGAACAGGGCGGTGTCGTAGGCGGCTATCCCGCCGACGAGCGCATAGGCGACCACCAGCAGGCCGGCCAGCCAGGAGGCGGTCCGCCAGCGGCTCCAGGCGTCTCCGCGATCTGTGAGTCTGCTCACGCCGAACAGGTACAGCCCGCCCATGAGGGCGACCAGCAGCAGCGGGCCGGGTTCCGGCGAGAGGTGCAGCAGCATCCGTCCGACGGTCGGTGGCGGTGGAAGTTCTCCCTGCCCGGACGATGCGAGCAGGCTTCCCGCGCCTGCCGCGGCAAGGGCACCGGGACTGGTCACAGGCCCTTTCACCTCACTCCGATCGGGGCTGGACGGGGGTTCGGCCGAACCCTCGACAGCTCGTAGTCCTACCGAATGTCGAACCTACGGTGGCGCCTGGCGGATCGCGTGCCAGAATGACCGACGTGGCCTCCGCCTCCGTCCTTGAGAAAGCTCCGCCGCCGCACCCCACGGCCAACCGTCCCTCGATGGTTTCCGTGGGGACGATCGTGTGGCTGTCATCGGAGCTGATGTTCTTCGCGGCCCTGTTCGCGATGTACTACACGATCCGGTCGGTCGACAGCGACAACTGGCCGCCGGTCACCGGCGTTCCCGCGGGGTCCGAGTACGGCCCGGTCCACCTGCACGTCGGCTTCGCGCTCTTCTTCACGACGATCCTGGTGCTCTCCAGCCTGACCTGCCAGCTCGGCGTGTTCGCGGCCGAGCGCGGTGACGTCTACGGGCTGCGCCGCTGGTACGTCATCACCCTGCTCATGGGCCTGGTGTTCGTCGGCGGCCAGGCGTGGGAGTACTTCCGCGAGAACGAGTTCTCGATCTCGTCCCATGCCTACGGGTCCGTGTACTACCTCACGACCGGCTTCCACGGCCTGCATGTCATCGGCGGGCTCGTCGCCTTCGTGATCGTGCTCGCCCGGTCGACCTACGGCAGGTTCACGCCCGAGAAGGCGACGTCCGCGATCGTGACGTCGTACTACTGGCACTTCGTCGACGTCGTCTGGATCGGCCTGTACGCGACCATCTACCTCCTCCAGTGAGCGACATGACTGCATCTACGGGCGCTGCCCGCGCATCCGTACGCCGGCGTCGGCGTTCCTCGGCCGTGGTCCTGCTGGTGGCGCTCGCGGCCACCGGCGTGCTGTGGACGGCGTTCGCTCCGCGCGGGACGGCCGAGGACACCGCGGCGACCAACGAGGCCGTCCGGGCGGGCCGCGCCCTCTACCTCCAGGGCTGCTCAAGCTGCCACGGCCTGCAGGGCCAGGGCGGCAACCAGGCCCCGAGCCTGATCGGCGTCGGGTCGGCCGCGGTCGACTTCCAGGTCAGCACCGGGCGGATGCCGCTGGCCGCGCCGGGCGCGCAGGCCAAGCGCAAGGACCCGATCTACAGCCAGACGCAGATCGACCAGCTGGCCGCCTACATCGACAGCCTCGGCGGCGGCCCGAAGAAGCCGGTCATCGACGAGGCCGAGTGGGACGACGCTGACCTGGCCCACGGCGGGGAGCTGTACCGGGCGAACTGCGCCCAGTGCCACCAGGCGGCGGGCGCGGGCGCGCCGCTGACCTACGGCAAGTACGCGCCGGACCTCAGCCACGCCACCCCGACCCAGATCATCGAGGCGATGCGGACCGGTCCGGAGTCGATGCCCCTGTTCGGCCCGGGGCAGATCGACGAGGCCGACGCGGTCGCGATCGCCAAGTACGTCCGGCACGTCAGCGAGGCCTCGGGCGCCGGTGGCCACGACCTCGGCAAGTACGGCCCGGTCCCCGAAGGGCTGCTGGCCTGGCTGGTCGGGATCGGCGGCCTGCTCGCGGTGTGCCTGTGGATCGGAGCGAGGCAGAAGGTATGAGCAAGCAGGACGACGACAACGCCGGCCCGGGCCCGTCCGGCGACGGCGGCAGCATCTTCGACCGGGCCAAGCACCCGGTGAAGCCGTCGGGGGAGCCCGCGTCCGGGTCCGGCGCCGGCGCCGGCGCTGGCGGGCCCGAGCTGCGGCAGGGCCGTGACGACGGTCCCGAGCGTCTCGGCACCCCGCCGCACCAGACCGACTCGACCCGCGCGGGGTCGACGGTCCTGCTGGCCGAGCCGCCCGAGCGGGGCGTGAGCGTACGCGATCCCCACGCCGAGGCGGTCGACCGCCGGGCCGAACGCCGGGCCGAGCGGCTGGCCGCGTTCTGGTTCGTGGTCTCGATCATCGGGACGGTCGGGTTCGTCGTCACTAACTTCGTCGGTGACAAGCACAAGGAGTACTACACCCCGGCCCTGGGCGCCGCGCTCGCCCTGGCCGTGGGCGGCATCGGGTTCGGGGTCATCATCTGGGCCAAGCGGCTCATGCCGCACGAGGAGGCCGTCCAGGAGCGGCATCCCTTCAGGTCCGCGGACGAGGAGATCGCCGCCACCGAGGAGACGGTCGCCCTCGGCTACGCCGACACCGGGCTGGCCCGCCGGCCGCTGATCCGCCGGACCCTGCTCGGCGCGGGCACGGTGCTCGGCGCCCTGCTGGTGGTACCGCTGCTGAACCTGACCAACCGCAAGCCGGGCAAGCAGCTCAACCACACCCACTGGGTGAAGGGCGCCCGGCTGGTCACCGGCGAGGGCACCCCGGTCAGGCTCGGTGACATCTCCATCGGCGGCATCGAGACGGTGTTCCCGGCGGTCCCGGTCACCGAGCCGGACGGCAGGGTCCGCTACGAGCCCCAGCTCACCCTGCACCAGAAGGCCGACAGCGCCACCGTCCTGATCAGGCTCGGCCCGGACGAGAATCGGCCGCGGCCGGGCCGGGAGAACTGGGCCTACGACGGCCACGTCGCCTACTCCAAGATCTGCACCCACGCGGGCTGCCCGGTCAGCCTCTACGAGGCGCAGACCCACCACCTGCTCTGCCCCTGCCACCAGTCCGTGTTCGATGTGCTGGACGGATGTCGAGCGATCTTCGGGCCGGCCAGCCGGTCCCTGCCGCAGCTGGCGATCGGCGTTGACGCGGACGGATATTTCATCGCACGAGACGGCGACTACACCGAGCCCGTCGGTCCCGCCTTCTGGGAGCGCTCATGACCACCGTCCCACCACCGCCCCTGGTCAAGAGGCCGGGCCCCGTCCGCGCGCTCAACCGGGCGGCCGACGAACGGTTCGGCACGCAGGAGGCGCTGCGGCGCAACCTGAACAAGGTGTTCCCCGGCCACTGGTCCTTCATGATCGGGGAGATCGCCCTCTACAGCTTCGTCATCCTGGTGCTGACCGGCATCTACCTGACGCTGTTCTTCGACCCGAGCAACACCGAGGTCGTCTACGACGGCTCGTACGTGCCGCTCAAGGGCGTCGAGATGAGCCGCGCCTACGCGTCGACCCTGGAGATCAGTTTCGACACCCGCGCGGGCCTGGTCTTCCGCCAGATCCACCACTGGGCCGCGCTGCTGTTCGTCGCGTCCATCCTGGTGCACCTGATGCGGGTGTTCTTCACCGGCGCCTTCCGCAAGCCCCGCGAGGTCAACTGGCTGATCGGCGTCGGCCTGTTCGTGCTGGGCATCCTGGAGGGCTTCGCCGGCTACTCGCTGCCGGACGACCTGCTCTCCGGCACCGGGCTGCGGATCGCCGCGTCCATCGCGCAGTCGATCCCGGTCGTCGGCACCTGGGCGTCCTTCCTCGTCTTCAACGGTGAGTGGCCGGGCGAGAACTTCATCCCCCGGCTGTACGTCGTCCACATCCTGCTGGTGCCGGGCATCCTGCTGGCGCTGATCGGCGCCCATCTGGGCATCCTCTGGCACCAGAAGCACACCGACTTCCCCGGGCCGGGCAAGACCGAGCACAACGTCGTCGGGCACCGGGTCTTCCCGGTCTTCGCGGCGAAGTCCAGCGGCTTCTTCATGCTGGTGTTCGCGATGCTCGCCCTGCTCGGGGGCCTTGCCCAGATCAACCCGATCTGGGCCTTCGGGCCGTACGACCCGGCGAACGTCAGCTCCGCCTCCCAGCCGGACTGGTACATCGGCTTCCTGGACGGATCGACCCGGCTGTTCCCGCCGTGGGAGTTCCGTGGGCTCGGGCACACCGTCCCGGCGGTGTTCTGGCCGACGCTGATCCTGCCCGGCATCCTGTTCACCCTGCTCGCCGTGTACCCGTTCATCGAGGCGAAGGTCACCGGTGACAAGGAGTCGCACAACCTGCTGCAGCGCCCGCGCGAGGCGCCCACCCGCACCGCCCTCGGCGTCTTCGCCATCGCGTTCTACCTGGTGCTGTGGATCTCGGGTGGCAACGACGTCATCGCCAAGACGTTCGACATCTCGCTGAACGCGATGACCTGGGCGGGACGTGTCGGCGCCATCGTCCTGCCGCCGATCGCCTTCTACCTCACCAGGAAGCTGTGCATCCACCTGCAGGAGCGTGACCGCGAGATCGCCGCGCACGGCATCGAGACCGGGATCATCCAGCAGCTGCCCAACGGGGAGTTCATCGAGGAGCACCGGCCGAAGCTGCCGCCGGTGCCCGACCACCCCCGGGTGCCGACCGACCGGGTGGCCCTGCCGCCCGCGGGGGAGGGGCACGGCAAGGGCGACCTCGTGCGCCGTGCGGGACGGGCTGTCAGCGGCTTCTTCGTCGAGGACGAGGAACGCCAGCCGGAGCCGACCGGCTCCCCGCAGCGTCCCGAGGGCGGGCACTGACCGGCTGAGCTCTTCCCGGTTCTTCCCGCCGCACGGCCTACCTGGGGCCTTCCGCTTCCGTCATCCGGAGGTGGGAGGCTCCAGGCCGTTTACGGGCTGTTCGGGCGGATGTCCGATGGTTTGGCCGGCCGGCTGGCCGGCTGGCCGGCCGCCGCTGGGCGGAGGAAGGCGGGCCGGCGTGCGGGTGGCCGGCCCGGGGCAGGTGACGCGGCAGCCGTGGAGGTGGATAGTTAGTTGTAGAAAGAAAAAGATATGGAGGCCGGATGTCCATCGATCACTCCGTGTCCCCGGCCGCGTCCGCGCCGGCCCGGGACGACCCGCCGGCGCTGGACGTCCGGGGGCTGACCTACCGCTTCGGTGCGAAGACCGCGGTCGACTCCCTCGACCTCACCCTCGCCCCCGGGGAGATCGTCGGCCTGCTCGGGCCGAACGGCGCCGGCAAGACCACGGCGATCCGCGTCATCGTGACGCTGCTGCGGCCGGCGGCCGGCTCGGCTGCCGTCTTCGGGGTGGACGCGGCCCGCCAGCCGATCCGGGCCCGGCGGCTGATCGGCTACGTCCCGCAGATGCTCTCCGCGGACAGCGGGCTGACCGGACGCGAGAACGTCGCGCTGTTCGCCGGCCTGTTCGACGTCCCGCGCCGGCACCGCCGGGCCAGGGTCGACCAGGCGCTGGCGGCCATGGGCCTGACCGACGTCGCCGACCGGCTGGCGCGCACCTACTCGGGCGGGATGGTCCGCCGCCTGGAACTGGCCCAGGCCCTGGTCAACGCGCCACGGCTGCTCATCCTCGACGAGCCGACCGTCGGCCTCGACCCGATCGCCCGCGACAGCGTCTGGGAGCACGTCCTGCGCCTGCGCGAGGAGTACGGCATGGCGGTGCTGCTGACCACCCACTACATGGAGGAGGCCGACGTCCTCTGCGACCGGGTCGCGCTGATGCACGCCGGCCGGGTACGGGCCACCGGTGTGCCCGGCGAGCTGAAGGCCGCGCTGGGCCCGCGGGCCAGCCTGGAGGACGTCTTCCGGCACCACACCGGCGGCGCGCTCGCCGGCAACGGCAACGGCAACGAGGCAGGTGATTTCCGTGGCGTCCAGCACACCCGCCGTGCCGCCAGCCGGGTTGGCTAGCCCTCCCGGGGAGCGGGATTCCCGGAGCACCGGGAGCGCGGCCGGCAGGGCCTGGCCCGGCGGCCTCATCGACGACGACTTCGACGCCAGCAGGCTGGGCGCGGCCCGGCTGCTGCTGCGCCGGCTGGCCACGCTGTCCCTGGTGGAGCTGCAGAAGCTGCGCCACGACCGGGTGGAGCTCTACACCAGGGCCGTCCAGCCCGCGCTGTGGCTGCTGGTCTTCGGCGTGACGTTCAACCGCATCCACGCCATCCCGACCGGGTCCGTTCCGTATCTGGACTACCTGGCACCGGGGATCCTCGCCCAGTCCGCGCTGTTCATCTCGATCTTCTACGGTATCCAGATCATCTGGGACCGGGACGCGGGCGTGCTGGCCAAGCTCATGGTCACGCCCACGCCACGCACCGCGCTGGTCACGGGCAAGGCCTTCGCAGCCGGGGTGCGCGCGCTGATCCAGGTGTTCGTCGTCGTGCTGCTCGCGGCGGTGCTCGGCGTCGGGCTGACCGCCAACCCGCTGAAGCTGCTGGGCGCCGCGGTGGCGGTGGTGATCGGCGCGGCGTTCTTCGCCTGCCTGTCCATCGTGATCGCGGGGCTGGTGCTCTCCCGGGACCGGCTGATGGGTATCGGTCAGGCGATCATGATGCCGATGTTCTTCGCCAGCAACGCCCTCTACCCGGTCGACATCATGCCGTCCTGGGTGCGTGTGGTCAGCTACCTCAACCCGCTGAGCTACCTGGTCGACGCGCTGCGTGGCCTGCTGATCGGCGCGCATGCCCACCTGCCGCTCGACTTCGCCGTCCTGATCGGCTCCGCCGGCGTGACGATCCTGGCGGCGAGCGCACTGCTCGGCCGGCTCGCGCGGTAGCGGCTTCCGGTACGGCCGGCGCGGCCGGGGTTTCCGGCGCGGCCGGGGTGGCAGGGGTGGCCGGGTCGCAGGGGTGGCCGGATGCCCGGCTATCGGGGCGCCCGGCCGCCCCGGGCATCCTGGCCGCCTGGCCGCGCCAGTGGGCCTGCGGCGCTGGCCGGGTGGCGGTCAGCCGCCCAGCAGGGCGATCTGCCTGGCCGCCGCGGTCACCGGGGAGGCCCACTGGCCGTCGAGGCCGACCAGGCGCACGCCCGGGCCGGTCAGCCAGCGCTGGATCAGCTCGGTCTCCTCGGCGCTCGCGCAGGGCGTGGGGCCCGGCCCCGGCCGCACGGTCTCGGCGCTGGCCCGGGCCGCCGTCACCCAGGGCCACGGATCGGTGCGTGCCGGTGCGCTGGCCGCCCCAGCGAGCCGGCCGTGGCGGATCACCGCGATGTCCCACCCGCCCTCCTCGCCGGGCGCGGCGGCGGTCATCTCGGCCACGCCGGTCAGCGCCGACAGGTGCTGGAGCCGCCGCGCGGCGCGCAGGAAGGCCAGCAGCCGGTCGCGGACGACGGCCGCGTCCTCGTAGCGTCGCTCGGCGGCGAGGACGGCGATGCGGGCCCGCGCGGCGTCCACGACCACCTGGGGGTCGGTGGTGATGGCCGTCACGGCCGCCGCCACGTGCCGCGCATACTGCTGCGGGCTCTCCCGGCCGTCGCAGGGCGCCCCGCAGCGGTCCAGCTCCGCCAGCGCGCACGCGGCGGTGGGCCGGCGCGGGGACAGCCGGGTGGCGCACTGGCGCAGCGGGATCGCCTCGTGGATCGCGGCCGCGGCGAGGTCCGCCGCGGCCATGCTGGGGAAGGGGCCGAGGTAGGTGGCGTCGTCCCGGGCCGCGCGCACCCGGGACAGCCGCGGGTACGGCTCGTCGGTGATCTTCAGGTAGACCGCCCGTTCCGGATTGCGGGAGCGCCGGTTGTACGGGGGCTTGTGCTCGGCGATCAGCCGGACCTCCCGGACCTGCGCCTCCAGCGCGTGCGCGCACGTGACCGCGTCCACCCGTTCGGCCGAGGCGACCATCGCGGCCATCCGCTGCCGCGGCTCACCGGCGGTGAAGTACGACCGGACGCGGGCCCGCACCGACCGGGACGTCCCGACGTAGAGCGGCCGGTCGGCGCTGTCCCGGAAGATGTACACCCCCGGGCCGGTCGGCAGGTCGTCCGCCAGGTGCCGCTTGCGCCGCCGGGCGGGGGAGACCTTGCGGGAGAACCCGTGCACCTCCTCCAGCGTGGTCACGCCGAAGCCGGCCAGACGCTCGAACAGCCCGTGCAGCACGGCGACGGTCGCCCGCGCGTCCGCCAGCGCCCGGTGGCAGGGCCCGGCGTCCGCGGGGAAGAGCCGGGCCAGCGAGGCGAGCTTGTGGTCCGGGGTCTCGTCCCGGCCCAGCACCTGCCTGGCGATACGGAGCGTGTCCAGATGTTCCCAGGCGGGGACGGGCTGGCCGCAGCGTACGCACGCCTCCCGCAGGAAGCCGAGGTCGAAGGGCGCGTTGTGCGCGACCAGCACGCCGCCGTGGGCGAACTCCAGGAAGGCCGGCAGGACGGCGTCGATGCGCGGCGCGGTGGCGACCATCGCGTCGGTGATCCCGGTGAGGACCGAGATGAACGGCGGGATCGGCGCGGCCGGCCGCACCAGCGTCGCCAGCTCCCCGAGGACATCCCCGCCGCGGATCTTCACCGCGCCGATCTCGGTGATCTCACTGTCGGCCGCCTGGCTGCCGGTGGTCTCCAGGTCCACCACGACGAAGGTGACCTCCCGCAGGGGACGGCCGAGCTCCGCCGGCGGCTCGGGCAGCTGGGGTGCCGGCAGCACGGGACGGACATGATCGTTTAACTGGCGGCCCGCCGGAACGCCCTGGTGGAGCGGGGGCTGGGGCCCGGCAGGCGAGGTGGGCGGCGTGTCCGGGTGGCCGCCGCCCGGCACGGAGGGGAACCGGCGCATGTACGGGTACGCTAGTCCCCGCTCACGACAGTTTTCCCGTCCCGTTCCCGCCTCGTTCCCGGACCGGCTCCCGCCCCGCCCGCCGGTCACCGGCTGGTCGCCAGGTGTCGCCGGCCCGTTACGCGAACGGCCGGGCGAACCCGTCCTGACCCGCCGTGGTGACCCGGAACTCGTTGCCCTCCGGGTCGGCGAGGATGAAGCCGCTGTCGGCGCCGTCGGTGTAGTGCCCGACCTCGCGGGCGCCCAGCGACGACAGCCAGCCGACGACGCGCGCGGCGTCCACCGCGTACAGGTCCAGGTGCAGCCGGCCCGGGCTCGGCACCGATCCGGACACGCGCCGTAAGCGCAGCTTGGGGCCGGCGCCGGCCGGGTGGCGCAGGACGGCCGAGCCGCCATCATGACGCGCGACCTCGTAGCCGAGCGCCGACGACCAGAACCTGACCATCAGCTCCACGTCGACGCAGTCCAGGCTTACCTGGGCCATGCGGATGCCATTCGTTTCAAACCAGGCCACAGGCGCATGATTCCGTATGGCTGACCGGTCTGCGCCGGTGCGTCACCCATGGGCCCGCCGGCCCGTCCGCGCCGGCGTCCCCGCCGCCGCCAGCGCGGGTGGGGCGGAGCGGTACGGTCACTGTCGGGCCTCACCCGGCTACGGTCCGGATGCAGACGCCGTCCAGATGACGCCGTCCGGATACGGATACCGTCCAGATACAGCCACCGTCCGACATGTACTGTCCGGGCATGGCCAGCATCTTCACCCGGATCATCAAGAGGGAGCTGCCCGGACGGATCGTCCACGAGGACGACCACAGCGCGGCGTTCCTGACCATCGCCCCGATCCGGCCGGGGCACACCCTGGTGGTGCCACGACTGGAGGTCGACCACTGGATCGACCTGCCGCCCGACGTCCTGCGGGAGCTGTGGGGCACCGCGGCCCTGGTCGGGCGGGCCATCGACACCGCCTTCCGCCCCCGCAAGGTGGCCGCGCTGCTGGCCGGGCTGGAGGTGCCACACGTGCACGTGCACCTCATCCCGATCGACTCCGAGGCCGACATCTCGTTCGAGGCGGCCGATCACAGCCCTGACCCGGATGCGCTCGACGACGCCGCCGAGCGCATCCGGGCCGCCCTCGCCCGGTAGCGCCTGTCAGGACGGGCCCGGCCGGCCGGGCGGGCCTGGCCGGGCGGGGCTGGCGCTGTGGCCTGGACGAAACGGCCGAGAACCCATGCGATCCGGAGGGATCGGGCTGGCCCGATACGCTGGGGTGTCGTCGTCGTTGTTCCCAACGTGCCCCGGAGTCTGGCCGTGTCCCTCGATCTTCCCGAACCCCCTGCCCGCATCCGGTGGGGGACACGCGCGGATCCGGTCCGCTGCGCCGTGGCGGGGAGGCCGTGGCACCAGGGGCGGGCCCGTGCCCAGGCCGTTCCCGGCGGCCCTGGCGGGCTCGGCTGTCCCGGCCGGGGCGGGGGGCGAGGGGCGGCGGCCGGGCATACCGCGGGCCTCCGGCATTGTCACCCTGGTGGGCCGAACGGCACCACGGCGACCAGTATCGCGGTGGCCGGCGGCAGGCCGTCGGACGGCGGCTCGCCAGGTGGCGGTGGCAGGCTGGGCGACGCGCCGTGCGCGCCTGCACGGGCGTCCGGGTGAGCGAGCCGCTTCCGTCCAGCGTCCGGGCACAGATCGTGGCGTTCGCGGCCGACACCCTCGCCGATCTCCCGGAACAGGACGTGCCGGCCACGCTCGTGGCTGTCCGCCGCTTCATCCCGTCCCGACGGTCCCGGCTCGGAGCGACGCCGCTGGCGGCGGCCATGGCCAACGACGCGGTCTTTCGCGGCCGGGTCGCCGAGCGGCTGCGGCTGGCCCTGCCCGAGCTCGTGGCGTCGCTGGAGTCCGACGAGGGGCCGCCCGAGGCGGCGCCGCCCGAGGAGATCGCGGCCGTCGCCTACGTCCTGCGGCTGCCCGGCTGGGAACGGATGCTCGAGGCCGCCGCCCATGAGGTGGCCGAGGCCGCGGCGTCGGCCCGCGCGGTCGACGCCACCGAGACGGTCACACGTCTGCATGAACAGCTCGACACGCTCCGGCAGAGCGCCAAGGCCGAGAACGACCAGTTGCGGGAACGTCTGGCGGCCGCCCGCTCCGAGGTGGAGGACGCCCGCCGCCGGCTGCGCTCCTCCTCCGACCGGCTCCGCCGGACCGAGAGCACGGCGAACGAGGCCGTCGAGACGGCGGAGAAGGCCCGTGACGAGGCGGTCGCCGCCGCCCGGGACGCCGAGGCCGAGACCCGCCGGCTACGGCAGCGGGTCGCCGAGCTCGAAGCCGCCGCGACCGCGTCCCGGCGGGGCAGCCGGGAGGCCCGCTCCGCCGAGGACGTGCGCCTGCGGGTCCTGCTCGACACGCTGATGGCCGCGGCCAACGGCTTCCGCAAGGAGCTCGCGCTGCCGACCGCCGTGCTGCACCCGGCGGACATCGTCGGCCGTGGTGAGGATGACGCCGCGCCTCTCGACCCGTTCTGCGGGGTCAGCGCCCGCGGCCTGGCCGAGGACGACCCGGCCGTGATCGACGAGGTGCTCGCCGTCCCCGGGGTGCATCTCATCGTGGACGGTTACAACGTCACCAAGCGTGGGTACGGCTCGTTGACGCTGCAGGCGCAGCGCGCCCGGCTGCTGTCCGGGCTCGGCGCGCTGGCCGGCCGCGCGTCCGAGAGCGAGATCACGGTCGTGTTCGACGCGACCGCGGTCACCGCCAGGCCGGTCGGGGTGGCGGCGCCCCGCGGGGTGCGGGTGCTCTTCAGCCGCTCCGGCCAGCTGGCCGACGAGGAGATCGTCCGCCTGGTGCGGGCCGAGCCGGTGGGGCGTCCCGTCGTCGTCGTCACCTCGGACCGCGAGGTGGCCGACACCAGCCGCCGCTCGGGCGCGCGCCCGGTCCCCTCCGCCGCCCTCCTGGCCCGCCTCGACCGCTCCTGACCGCCGGCGGCATCAGGGCTCGTGGTCGTTTCAACAACCCCGTATTGTTGATCATAGTGTTCGGATCGCATGGTTGGACGCGTGAAAACGATGATCGATCCGGAGGACGTCAAGCAGGCCAGAAGCATGATCAGAAAATGAGCGGACCTAACGCAGCGGCATGAGAACCGATCGATCTTGGTGGAGAGTTCCGAAATCGCGGTCCGCTCGGTCGCCGCATGTGTCCCGATCAGGAACGACGCCCAGCGACTGCCACAGTAGGCAGGTCGCCTGCCGGGTCGAACGTGCGTTCTGTAGATCTGGTAGTTTCTGGCGCTTCCGCCCGTCTGGTGACCGCTGTTGCGGGGATTGTGGTGCGGGCGAACGACCAGACCTGCGCCGAGCCGGGGCCGCGTCACTACGGAGCCGGTGCTGCCGTTTGACCGAGTGCGACAAGAAGGCGTTCGCCGAATGCCGGGGTGCCGTGGGCATGCAGGTAGGTAGCGATGTCGTAGGCGGTCAGCGTGGGGCCGGATCTGCCGGTCCTGGCGGCGATGGCACGAACGGCCTTGACAACGAGGTCTGGGTGGAGGTCGAGTTCGTCGAGGAGGAAGTCGTCGAGGGACTGGCGGGTCAGGGGCGCGGGCAGCGCAGCGGGTGGAAAGTCCGCGAGGTTGTCGGTGATGATCACGTCGGCTCGGCTGGCCACGGCGGCGGCGACCACGTGTCGGTCGTCGGGATCGGGGAGTTCGATGGTCGGCACGAGCCGTTCCCAGCCGGTCACGGGCGCTTCCGGGAAGGCGGTCTTCATCTGCCGGAAGAGGCGGGTGAGGTAGGCGTCGGTTTCTTCTGGCGCGGTTCCGCGTTTGCCGAGCAGCACGCGCAGGGTACGTTCGAGCTCGTCCAGGATCTCGGTGGACCACAGCGGCCGGTAGGCACCGGTGCTGGCGATCTCAAGCAGCACGTCGCGGGCCCTGCTGGGCACTAGAACACAGGTGTCGAGCAGCGCGGAGAACATCTGGTCAGCCTTCGGCGTTCTTGCGGGCGGCTTTCAGCGCAGCCCGGGTCTCGTCGGGGCTGACGTCGTAGAGGCCGAGACGCTCGGTGTCGGCGACCATGTCAGCGAAGGCGAGATCAGCGGCATGGCGTTGGCGCCGCCGGTACTCAAGAAGGTCGTCGAGGCGGACCTTGCGGTGACGGCTGGGCTTCTCGAACGGGATGGCGCCGTTCTCCAGCAGCCGGACCAGGGTGGTGCGGGAGATACGGAGCAGATCCGCGGCTTCCTGGGTGGACATCGTCAGATGGTGCGGAGCCACCGTGACGCCCAGGCCCGCCTTCATCGCCGCGGCGACCTGTAGAAGGACGTTGAACATCGGCTCGGGGAGCTCGACGCTGTGCCCGTCCGGGCCGGTGAGCCGAGGCCGTGAGCCGGCGGTCCGCCGGTCGCGGTCGCGAAGCGCGGCCAGGAAGTCAATGATCTCACCGGTGTCCTCATCCGGCAGGTACGTCTCGTCGTGGAGCGGTTCAGGTCGGACGGACGAGGTCATGAACGGCCTCCAAGACGATCGGAGCGATCGACATACTCGTTTCACTCGATTCTACGCCGACCGCTTGATGGTAGCCGTCCGCTGACGGACACCGCGCCCATCCCCAGCTCGAACGGGCACCCGACACTCGACCGCCATCGGATCAGTGCGCCGGAGCTCTCAGGCCCGGAGCCCAGGAGCGGGTGCATAGTCGCGGCGGCGACTCGGTCGGGTGAGGATCTCGACGCTGTCGATGGCCTGGTCGATCGCGCCAGGCAGATGGCCAAGGGGGCCGTCGGTGCGGTGTCCGAGGCGGGTGAGGAGAGCTCGCAGCTGTGGATCGCTGATCGCATCGGTCAGCGCACGGGTGAGGCGCTGCGCGCCGAGTACCTGTTGCTGTCAGCGGCTGCTGTCCGACGCGCGGCCAGATGTCGTCGGTGTGGTCGGCCGGGTCGGGGTGTCGGGGTCGCGGTCGTTCGATGGGTTCGGAACGTTCCGCACGATAGGGGGGCTGGGATGGCTGACGAGCCGTGGGTGGAGCTGTCGGACGCGATCGGGGCGTTGCGCCGGGAGCTGGCGGCGGCGCGGCTGGCGGGTGCCGGTGAGCCGGCGCGGTTCGCTTTGGGGCCGGTGGAGCTGGAGTTCGCCCTTGAGAGGGTGTTCTGCAGGCTTTTGCCGGTTCTCGACTTGGGTTGATCTTTGGGGTGTGGGGCTGATCGTCTTGCGTTCGGTGGCGGGTGCGTTGTGCTGGAAGGCATGACAGAACGCAGGCCGTATCCCAGTGATCTGTCCGATGAGGCGTGGGAACTGATCTGTCCGGTCGTCACCGCGTGGAAGGCGCGGCATCCGTCGGTCAGTGGGCATGAGGGCCGTTACGCGCTGCGGGAGATCGTGAACGCGGTCCTCTACCAGGCCCGGACCGGCTGCCAGTGGCGTTACCTCCCCCACGACCTGCCACCGGTCAGCGCGGTCTACTACTATTTCGGTGCCTGGCGTGACGACGGCACCACCGAGACCGTGCATGATCTGCTGCGCTGGCAGGTCCGTGAGCAGCACCGCCGCCACGCCGATCCGAGCGCGGTCGTGCTGGACTCCCAGACGGTGCGGGCCTCGACCAACGCCTCGGCGGACACCACCGGCCTGGACCCGGGGAAGAAAAGCCCAGGCCGTAAACGTGGGATCGCCACCGATACCCTTGGTCTGCAGGCTCGCGGTGACCGTGGTCGCCGCGAGCGTGCACGACAACACCCTCGGCGCCGCTCTGCTGGACCGGGTGGCCGCCGCCGTCCCATCGGTGCGCAAGGCGTGGGTGGACGCCGGGTTCAAGACCACGGTCGTCGAGCATGGGGCCGGCCTGGGGAGCGACGTGGAGGTCGTCGGCCGCCCGCCGGGAGCGCGGGGGTTCACCCGGCTGCCGAAACGGTGGGTAGTCGAGCAGACGTTCGGCACGTTGATGTTGCACCGGCGTCTGGCCCGGGGCTACGAAGCGAAACCGTCGAGTGCGGTCGCGATGATCCGCTGGTCGATGGTGGACGTGATGGCACGCCGGCTGACGCGTGCTGCCACGGCGACCTGGCGTGACCCGCGGGTCTGACCCGCGGGATGCACCGGGAAAGGTGCCACAGTGTCGATGAACGAGTTGCTGGAGCAGAGCGAGGCCCGGCGGGTGCGGGTCGGGCGGACCATCGACGCACTCCAGCAGGAGATCGCCGGGCTCGGTGAGCAGCTCGCCGCCGCGCGCCAGGCCCTGGAACGCCTGGAGATCACCCGCCGGACAGTGCTGGAACTGACCGCCGAGGACACCACACCGGCCGAGCCTCTCCCACCCGGCTACCGCGACGTGCTGGCCCTGTTCACCCAGGACGACGGCGACGGGCTCCACGCCAAGGACGCCTGCCGGGCACTGGGCCACGGCACCGGACCCCGCCACGTCGAGAACATGCGAGCCAAACTGAAAAGGCTGGTAGACCGGGGTGTTCTCACCGAACCCGAACCCGGCCTGTTCACCCGGCCCCACCCCACCCCAGAGATCAACCCAAACTGGGAACCGGCAAAAGCGTGCAGAACACCCTCTTAGAACAGGGACACGGCCCGCCTCCCGGCGGGGATGCCGGGACGGTCGAGGACCGTATTCTGGCCCGTGAGGCCGACTATTGGGATCGGTTCGCCCGGACCCGTGGCCTGCGCTACGAGCCGGCCACGTTGCGTTCGTCCGTGCTCACCTCGACGTTGTGCGGGGCCGCGGACGCGGCGGAAGCGGTCGCCACGATCGGGCGGGTTCCGCTGCTCGCCGGGATCCGCGGCGATCCTGATCGCCGGCTCGCGGTGGCGTCCTGGCTGCATGAGCTGCATCCGCCCGACACCGGCGACGGGGTGGGTGCGGCGTACTGGGCGGGGTTGACACCCGACCGGCTCGGGGAACACCTGGTCGCGGTTGATCTCGCCGCGGACCGTCCGGACCTGGCGGGCACGCTGCTGGCCGATGCCTCGCCCGGGCAGGCTGTCCAGGCGCTGACCGTGCTCATGCGCGCCCGGGCCCATCAGCCGCGCGCTGCCGGCGAGGTACACCGGCTTGTGCGCGCTCACCCCGGCCTGCTCGGTGCCGCGGCGCTGGTGGTGGCGCGGCAGGTCGATGACCCGTCGGTGCTGCTCGACGCCGTCGCCGATGTGGCGCCCCACCTCACCGTCGATCATGTTCGGCTGCTGGTGAGTGTGCCCCCGGAGCGCAGTCTGATCCTCGACGGTCTCGCCGTAAAGATCACCAATCGCGCTGTTGATCTTTTTCGGGAATGTGCCGTCGCCGATCCCGACGCCTTCCTGCCCAACCTGGCCACGTCGCTGAACAACCTGTCACTGCGGCTGGCTGATCTGGGGCGGCGGGAAGAGGCCCTGGCGGCTGAACAAGGACGAGATGCAATCCTCAGGAACGTCAACAGACGGGATAACGCTCCGCGGGGAGATGCCGGTACGGCAAGCGCACGTAGGCTGACGACGTGGCGCGACCGACTCCGCGATCGGAGACGGCGATGCGGATAACTCGTCGTGCCATCGCTGGGGACGGATGTAGCTGTTCGCCAGGACGCGGATGCGGGAGGCCGCCGAGGTGTCTCGGGCGAGGCGTGTGCTGGCGCGCTGCCTGGCCGAGTCACGCACGGTGGGCGGGGGCGAGGAGGACGGCGGTGGCTGAGCGGGCGGACTGGGCGGAGCTGCGGGAACGGCGGATGGGGGAGCCGGGTGCGCGGGAGGCGTACCAGGCGGCCAGGCTGGCGTTCGAGCTGGGCCGGGCGGTGCGGGAGCTGCGCCTGCGGCGTGCCTGGAGCCAGGCCGAGCTGGCTCGGACGGCAGGCATGACCCAGTCGGCGGTGGCCCGGTTCGAGGCCGGCGGGACAGTACCCACACTCCCCGTGCTGGGTCGGCTGGCCGAGGCTCTCGACGCTGACCTCGACGTTCGCGTCACCCCGCGCTCCGCGGCGTAGGCGACAGCGGTGGCCACGGGATTCGCCGGGGACGTGGTCCCCGGCGTGCACGTCATCGTGGACGGTTACAACGTCACCAAGCGTGGGTACGGTTCGTTGACGTTGCAGGCGCAGCGCGCCCGGCTGCTGTCCGGGCTCGGCGCGCTGGCCGGCCGCGCGTCCGAGAGCGAGATCATGGTCGTGTTCGACGCGACCGCGGTCACCGCCAGGCCGGTCGGGGTGGCGGCGCCCCGCGGGGTGCGGGTGCTCTTCAGCCGCTCCGGCCAGCTGGCCGACGAGGAGATCGTCCGCCTGGTGCGGGCCGAGCCGGTGGGACGTCCCGTCGTCGTCGTCACCTCGGACCGCGAGGTGGCCGACACCAGCCGCCGCTCGGGCGCGCGCCCGGTCCCCTCCGCCGCCCTCCTGGCCCGCCTCGACCGCTCCTGACCGCCAGAGACGTCGTAAGTCATGATCGTCATAGCGATCCAGTATTGTTGATCGTATTGCTCGTGCTATACGATCGGATATATGAAAACGATGATCGATCTGGACGATGCCATGCTGGTGCTGGCTGCCAAAGAGCTGGGCACCACGACGAAGAAGGACACCGTCAACGCCGCGCTCGCGTTTGTGGCCAACCGCCGCCGCCGCATCGAGCAGTTGCTTGACGACCCGTATGCCCTCGGGGTCGGTCCGGACATCGCGGATCCGGAGATCATGCGGCAGGCTCGTCGGTGACCCTCCCGGTCGGTTCCGGCCAGCTCTATCTGATCGACACGTCGGCACACGCGCGGACCGGCCACCCGGCGGTCCGCAACGTCATCGCCGGGCTCATCGCCGACCGGGCCGCGGCCACCTGTGTGACTGTCGACCTGGAGGCCGGCTACTCCGGCCGTGACCTCATCGATGTACGTACGATCGCCGAGCGACGCAGGACTCTCTACGTGACGCTGCCGATCAGCGAGGCTGTCGCCGAGCGGGCACGTGATGTCCAGGTCCGGATGGCCGCCCGGGGCCACCACCGTGCCGCTGGAGTGATCGATCTGCTTACCGCCGCGGTGGCCGAACATCATCGTGCGGTCATCCTGCACTACGACGCCGACTTCGAGCACATCGCGGCCACCACCGGGCAGCCGCACGCGTGGATCGCACCACGCGGCGCTCTCTCCTGACATTCAGCCTTTTAGGGGGCGTTCTACTCGTTGTCGCCGAGCCTCAGCTTGAGTTGATCTTTGGGGTGGTCGGTGGAGCGGGCTGGGGCAGGACGAACAAGCCGGTATCGGGCTCGGTGAGAACACCCCGTTCCACCAGCCGTTCCAACCGGGCTCGCATGCTCTCGACATGCCGGGGCCCAGCGTCCCCACTCAGCGTCCGGCACACCACCGCCTCGTCGTGTCGAACCCCGGGGGGCTGTATGGAATCACCGTTGACCGGCTGGGCCGCGACTATGTGACCTCAGCGCGCAACGCACGCCTCGTCGATATCTGCCAGTATGTGCGGTCCCCGAGTACCGGAGCGCGGGTTATCGAGGCCCTCGCGACCGGCATCCCCGCGGTCACGGAGGCACTCGCCACCCAGGGCCTCCCGCCGGCGCACTACGTTGACAACGGCATCCGATTCACCGTGGTCCTTCATCAGGCTCAGGCTCAGGCACGGCCGGTGCTCACCCACGTCGAACAGCGGGTCCTCGACGCCGTCAACAACGGCATCGAGACCGCCAACGACCTGGCCGCCGAGCTCGATGTAACCGCGCAGTATGTGCGCAAGATCCTCCGCGGCCTGCGCGAGCGCGGAATGATCACTCAGCAGGGCGGAAGGGGACGGCGCACCGTTTACCACCCTACGGGCCGTTCGGGATCTTAGCGGCCGGTAGGCGTCGGCGCTGGCAGCAGATCGGAGACAGCGTTCCCCGTCGGAGACAAGTCCGGCAACCGGCAGGGGTGGTACGAGGTGGCGGTCCCGCTCGCCGAGGCACGCCACGCCGAACATCTGGTAGCGCTGGAAGAGGGAGGCTGATCGACGATGAGCGGACGAACCGCCGCCGGCTGGCACACCTACGAGGACACCGGCGAACTGCTCGCTGAACTCGGCCTCGACGACGCCGACATGACCCGGGCACGTGAGGTCACCGAAGATCACATCCGGGCGTGGCATCTCGCCCAGGTCCGTGCCGAGCAGGACCGCACCCAGTCCGACCTCGCCGCCGCGATGGGGGTCTCCCAGCCGCGCGTCTCCGCCCTCGAACGGGGCGAACTCGACAGCGTCACCATCTCTACCCTGCGTGCCTACGTCAGTGCCCTCGGCGGCAAGCTCCGCATCGTCGCTGACTTCGGCGATCGGGAGTACCGCCTGACCTGACGCCAACGACCGGTAGCGTGGCACAAAGGCCGGTAACCGTTGCCGACCTGGGACAGGTGACGGTTCGCGCGTCCGGCGGTCAAGCTGTCCGGTCTCGGCCGGCATGCCGGTCAACTTCAGAGGACGGCGGTGGCTGAGCGGGCGGACTGGGCGGAGCTGAGGGAACGGCGGATGGGCGAGCCGGGCGCGCGGGAGGCGTACCAGGCGGCCAGGCTGGCGTTCGAGCTGGGCCGAGCGGTGCGGGAGCTGCGCCTGCGGCGTGCCTGGAGCCAGGCTGAGCTGGCTCGGACGGCAGGTATGACCCAGTCGGCGGTGGCCCGGTTCGAGGCCGGCGGGACGGTACCCGCACTCCCCGTGCTGGGGCGGCTGGCCGAGGCTCTCGACGCTGACCTCGACGTTCGCGTCACCCCTCGTTCCGCGGCGTAGGCGACAGCGGTGGCCACGGGATTCGCCGGGGGCGTGGTCTCGCCAGGTTCACGGAACGTACGTTCGACGACATCGACATCGACATCGACATCGAGCCGTGCCACTGGCGGAAACATCCACCCAACTCGATGAGTGCAATCAATGCGCCTTCGCCGACAGCCAGCAGCGATCAAGGAAAGTGTGAAAGTCGAGCACGTGATGACAGCTTCCGCATCTACCACGCCGGTTGAGGCGTGCCGTGCAGATCTTCTTGTGTCGCCCGACGATTTCAAACGAGTCTGTCGCGTTCACCGGGTCCTTGGTTGGCAAGCATGATGTCTTGTATGCGGACCACCTTGACCATCGATGATGACGTCGCCCGGCTGATCGAGGAGGCTGTCCACCGCGAGCGTCGCCTCATGAAGCAGATCGTCAACGACGCGTTGTGGCGCGCCTTGGCGCCGCCCGATGCCAGACAGGAGCCATACCGTCTGACACCGCACGAGTCGGCTGTACGGCCGGGATTCGATCCGTCTGGTTTCAACCGGCTCGCCGACGAACTGGAGGACGAGTAGATCATGGATAATGTGCGGCAGCCTCGTGATCGTCCTCGACGTCAATCTGCTGCTTTGCACGGTCATCTCAGGCTTCCCGCAGCACTCGCGGGCGCACGCGTGGTGGGAACAGGCTGTCAACAGACCTGCCCGTGTTGGTCTGACCCAGCCTGACGCTGTCTGCTCAGGAGGCGGCAGACCTGCTGGGCATCTCGCGCACCACGCTGGTCCGGCTGTTGGAGAGCGGCGTCATTCCGTTCGAGAAACCGAGCCGCCACCGCGAGGTCCGGCTCGACGACCTGCTCGAATACCGCAGGCGTCAGCGCAACGCGGCCGTAGATCACCTGAAAGCACCCAGGGTGCCTACCGGCCCGTAGGCGCGCCAGCGGCGCACATCGCACAGGGTGTCGTCCATTGTCTTCCGGTAGTTATTTTGTTAACTGTGCCGCGTCTGGCGGATTCGTGGCCGCATGGGTGGCGCCCAGGTGCCGTTCGCGGTCTTGTCGCCACCACCAACGGTTCCTGTCTGGTGATCCGAGCGGCCACGCGGCGGCGAAGCGGACAAGGCCCAGTTCGTCGAGCTGGGCATCGCCGTGGTCTCGAGTCTGTTCGACGAGGTCCTCTATGCCAGCCTTCGACAGTTCCGGCTACGGAAAGTCGTGTCTACCTCCCCACTTCTGTGGTGTGCCATCTAGCAGAACCCCCTACCTTCTGTGGTGAGACAAGGGCGAAAACCCCTACCTTCTGTGGTGCCGGCAGGTAGCCGCGGTCCATGCGAGACGACGAGCTGCGCCGCGTCCTCGCCGATGCGAACCCGTGGTGGGCAAGCGCGGCAGCCGGTACGGACCCGACGGCGTGGGCTCGCGCCAACCGCGTCCTGCGCGGCCGGGCCGGTTCCGGGGCCGGGCAGCGCATCCGCCAACTCCTCCCGATGGGTTTCCGTGACTACCTCACCGCCACCCACCCCCGGCTGCCTCTCCCACCGGTCAGCCATCCCGGTGAGCTCGACAGCACATCGGCGGCCGGCGCGCTGTCCGCCCTCGCGTTCAGCGTCGACGACTTCGACCTCGCCTGGCAGGACTACCTGACCTGCGGCGGTTTCCCCCGCGCGGTCGCCGAGCACCACCGCGCCGGCGCCGTCAGCCCCACCTACCTGCGCGACCTGCTCGCCTGGCTGCGCGCGGACGTCGATCCAGAGGCGTCCACCGACTCCGTCCCGCTCCTGCTCACCGGAATCGCCGCGCGCATGACCAGCCCGCTGAACCTCACCGCCACCGCCGCCGAACTCGGCTACCCCAACCGCGACCTGTTCGAACGCCGCATCATCCGCCTGGTCAACTCACACGCCGCCCTGCGCTGCCGCCAGCGCACCGACGACGGCCGGGCCGTCGCCGGGACCCGGCACAAGCTGTATCTCACCGACCCGCTCCTCGCCTGGCTGCCGGCACTGACCAGCCCCGGCCTGCCCCGCCCGGAGTTCCCCGCACTGAGCGAGATGGCCCTCGCCGTCGCCCTCGCCCGTGCCGTCGACCAGCACGACGAAGGACGCTGGATCGCCGACGACACCATCGGCTATGCCCGCACCGGCTCCGGTGGCGAGATCGACCTCAGCCCTGTCCGTATCCCCGGCACCGCCGGCCCCATGGCGACCACCCCCATCGAATCCAAGTGGATCGACACCGGCTGGCGCGCCGAAGCCCGCCGCATCGACGCCAGGTACGGCCACGGCATCCTCGCCACCAAATCCATCCTCGACCTCGACCACCCGGTCAGGGCCGTCCCGGCCCCCATGCTCGCCAGCCTCCTCGGCTGAGGCCGGGTGGTACTTCAGGCGACGGCCTTCGGCGAGCGCCTGCTGACGGCACGCGGCAGTCCACGCACAGCCTGATGACCGTTCTGACGCAACGTCAGGCGAAGAGCTCGACAGCGCATGTGGCCGCGCCGCTGCGCGCGATGCGGGCGTCGCTGGTGATCAGGGGAAGTCCCAGCGCCTCGGCGAGGGCCACGTACTGCGCGTCGTACGCGCTGAGGTTGTGATGCAGTTCGCGGACCCGCCGCCAGAGGATCAGTGTCTCGTGCCGCACGAGCGGCAGTATCTGGTAATCGGCGACGGCCTTCGTCGTCTCTCGTTCGGTGATCTTGTTGCCTCGAAGCATCCCGAACAGCGCCGAGACCACTTCGTAGTCGAGCAGGCCAGGTGCCGCGAGCGACTCGAGGCTGGCGAGCCGGCGGCGTACGGCGGCTCCACCCGCACCCTGGTCTGTCAGCGTCCGTACCAGCGCCGAACAGTCGATCACGGCCGCTACATCGCTCAACGGCGTTGCCTGCCCTCGTCGATCGCGGCAAGGATGTCCGAGGTGCTGACGTCGGACCGTGTCTCGCGGTCGAGGCGGGTCATCATGTCCGCCAGGGACGGCGTCCGTGCGTCGCGCGTGACCAGGTCGAGCAGGTACGTCTGTAGGCTGCGTCCCCCCTTCGCTGCCTTGATTTTCAACGCTTCGAGGGTGGACTCGGAGACGTCGCGGATAGTGATCGCAGTCATGCCTGCATTTTACCTACAGTGCCTGCGATACGCCATCGAGATCGTTAGTGGCGGACGAAGAGCGTGTCCGAGATCGTTCCATCCGTGGGCAATGACCGTTGAGGACCGGTCCGGCTACCCGAGACGGCGGCGTTACGCTGGCTCGGGAGGATCAGGCCGTCGGGTCGCCTGGAGGAGGTGTGCCATCGCCACGGAGATGATTGCTCCCGCCTGGATGCACCAGCAGATCACGGTGGAGCAGTACGACTCCTGGTCCGAGGAGCAGTGCGCGGGCATCGAGATCGTGGACGGGGCGGTCGTCGTGAGCCCTCGTGCGTCCAAGCGCCACAACCGGCTGGTCAAGATTCTTGCGGTCGCGCTGGAGGCAGCTGCCAGGCCGGGCTGGAACGCGGATTTCGACTTCGATGTTCGGCTACAGGAGGTGCCGCTGACGAACCGGCGCCCGGACGTCGTCGTGTACCGCGCCGACACGATCGACATCATGCCGGCCCGTCCCGAGCACATCCTGCTTGTCGTCGAGGTCGTCTCACCGGGCTCGGAGACGACCGACCGGGTCGTCAAGGCCGAGCAGTACGCACGGGCCGGGATCTCGTACTACTGGCGGGTCGAGCAGCCCCCCGCGGGCGTCCCGGTCGTCCGCACCTACGTCATCGATCCGGCGACCAGGGCATACCGTGACGATGAGGTCTTCACGGGTGTCGTTGACGCCGTCGCGCCTTTCCCCGTCAAGATCGACCTTGCTCGGCTGTAGCGGCGTCAAGCCTGGGCTTTCTGGTGGGGTCAGGGGCTGGGTGGCCAGGTCTCGTTCTTCGTCCGGGCTGTGCTGGGTTCTCCTGCTGGTCCCGGCATCCTTCCTCTGGCGGCCTCGGCATCATTCCTGATTCATGCTTTCGGTCTGGTCGTCGCGCTGTCCGGTGGACCGCTGGGGGTGTCGGGGCGGAAAAGTTGTCGGACCTGGTGCCTACGGTGGGTCCCGACGCGATCGCGTCACCCGTGGCGGTCATGTCATGACCGTTCGGGTCGGCTCGAGGCGGCCGGTTCCGGCCGGGGAGGCGGAGACGATGCTGATCGACTGTGGCACCTGCGTGGTGCGCGGGGCCGCGTGTGGGGACTGCGTGGTGCGTGTTCTGCTGGAGCCCGCCGGCGGTGTCGTCGACTGGGACGACAACGAGCAGCGGGCCGTGGACGCCCTCGTCGCCGGTGGCCTGATCCCACGCTCCCGGTTCGTCCCCCCGGTGGCGTCCGCGACGCCCAGGAAGGCCAGGGAGACCAGGAACGCCGAGGACGCCGAGGACGCCGGGAACGCCGAGAGCGCGGCGCCGGTGCCGATGGCGCAGGTGCTGCCGTTGCCCCGTCCCGTGAACGGCCCCCGTGAACGCGCCCGCCGGACCGGTTAGCCCACATCCTTCCCCCGCGGCGGCGCGTCACGGCCGGGCCGGCCGGGTGAGCCGGGCCGGGCGGTGGCTCCGGCGGCGCGTGCTGGTGGTGATGGTGGCTGTCTGCGTGGCGGCCGCCGTCGGGATGGTGCCAGCTGTCACCGGCCAGGCAGGTCAGGAGCGTGACGGTCACGCAGTTGCCGGTCGGGGAAATGCCGTTCTCGGGGACGCGGCGGCTGAGGCCCGGCCACAGCCCGTGCCGCGCCCGGCCGGTCGGGGCCTGGCTGGGCAGGGGGCGGCTGGGCAGCCGGCCGGGCGTTTGCTGGTCGTCGGGGGCGCGCCGTCGTCGCGGCTGGACCAGGTGCGCCGTGACGCCGACGAGGCGCTGCGTTATGTGCGCGGTGTCTGGGACGGGCCGTGGGCCGACCGGGTCGTGGTGGAGGTTCCCGCGGACGGCGCAGGCTTCCGTGCCGCGTCGGGGCGGGCAGGCGGTGAGGCCGCGGTCGCGGTGCTCCCGTGGAAGGCCGGGGGAGCCGGTGCTCCCGGGCCGTCGTCCGATGGCATCGGGGGCGGTGCTCCGCCGCCGGGGTGCCCATCGGGTGGATGCCCTTCCGGAGCGTTGCCCGATGGCGGCACCGGCAGTGGTACCAGTAGTGGCACCGGAGGTGGTATCAGTAGTGGTACCGGCAGTGGCGTCGGCAGTGGCACCGGCCATGGTGCCGGCGGCGGGAGCGGGGATGACGGGCCGGGTGCTGGTCGTGTGATCGTCGATCCGGAGGTCTACGACCGGCTGAGCGCCGAGGGGCGGCAGGTGGTGCTGCGGCACGAGTTCACCCACCTGGCCAGCGCGGACGTGACCGGGGCGGGCACCCCGACGTGGCTGGTGGAGGGGCTCGCCGAGACCGTGGGCCACGCCGGGGTACGGCTGGCGGTGGCCCGGGCGGCCACGGAACTGGCCGCCGAGGTACGCGCGGGCCGGCTACCGGACGCGCTGCCCGACGACGCGGCGTTCTCCGCGACGGACGGGAGCGTCCCCGTCCGCTACCAGCAGGCGTGGCTGGCCTGCCGGCTGATCGCGGACCGGGCCGGCCTGGACGGGCTGGTCAGGTTCTACCGGCAGGCCGGGACCGGCGCCGGCGACCCGCAGGCGCGGCTGGCCGATGCGCTGCGGGCGGTCCTGGGCGTCACCGAGGCCGATTTCGTCGCACAGTGGAGATCATATATGGACGTACAGTTACGCCCCTGACCGCTTGCGGTCGCTGGGGGAGCCGTCCCGCTCCGGTCGGGATGTCTCCTGTCACGGGCTGCCTGCCGTCGGGGCGTTCTGGCGGGATGCTGGAGGATGGCCCGATGCGGGTGCTGGTCGTAAGCAATGACTTTCCGCCGCGTCCCGGTGGGATTCAGGCATATGTGTACAACTTCGCCAGCCGGTTACCCGCCGCGGAGGTGATCGTCTACGCTCCCGCGTGGCGGGGCGCGGGCGCGTTCGACGCGGCCGCGCCGTTCCCCGTGGTGCGGCATCCGACGACCCTGATGCTGCCCGTCCCGGACGTGCAGCGCCGGGCCCGGGCGATCGCCCGTTCGGAGAAGTGCGACGTCGTCTGGTTCGGGGCGGCCGCGCCGCTGGGCCTGCTCGCGGCCGGCCTGCGCCGCGACCCGGGGGTGGGCCGGATCGTCGCGAGCACGCACGGTCACGAGGTGGGCTGGGCGGTGCTGCCGGGCCCGCGGCAGGTGCTGCGCCGCATCGGGCGGACGGTCGACGCCGTCACCTACCTGACCGACTACACCAGGACGCGGCTCGCGCCGGCCCTCGGCCACCGGCCGGCCCTCGCCCGGCTGCCCGGCGGCGTCGACACCGGGTTCTTCCGGCCGGGTGTGGGACGCGACGACATCCGCCGGCGGCACGGCCTCGCCGACCGTCCGGTCGTGGTGTGCGTGAGCAGGCTGGTCGAGCGCAAGGGGCAGGACATGCTGATCAGGGCACTGCCGGCCTGGCGCCGCCGGGCGCCCGGGACGGCGCTGCTGCTCGTCGGCGGGGGCCCGCACCGGCCGGCGCTGCAACGGCTGGCCCGGGACGCCGGGGTGGCCGAGCACGTGGTGATGACCGGTTCGGTCCCCTGGGAGGAACTGCCCGCCCACTACGCCGCCGGTGACGTCTTCGCGATGCCGTGCCGGACGCGGCGGGCGGGCCTGGAGGTCGAAGGCCTCGGGATCGTCTACCTGGAGGCGTCGGCCACGGGGCTGCCGGTCGTCGCCGGGCGCAGCGGCGGGGCGCCGGACGCGGTGCTCGACGGCCGGACCGGGACCGTCGTCGACGGCGGCGACCCGCGGGCGGTGACCGATGCCGTCGGCGCACTGCTGGCCGATCCCGACCGGGCCCGGGCCATGGGCGCGGCCGGCCGCGCCTGGGTCGAGGAGGCCTGGCGCTGGGACGTCCTCGCGGCCCGGCTGCGCGACCTGCTGCTCCCGGACGCCGCCCAGGCGTGATCCGGCAGGCATGACCACGACAGGCCTGACCGCGCCAGGTCTGATTACCGACAGGCATGTTTTATGTCGTGGCCCGCACGCCGTGTCACGCTCCTCGTGGTCCGGCCGACGCGCCGGCCGCGCGCGCCGGCCGCCGCGGCCGTGTCCCGCCCAGCGGCGCCCGCCGTCTGACATGATCCCGGACGTGAGTCCCTCGCCCGTGCAGATCGATCTGGTCGACGAGGTCTTCCTGGCCGTCGACCCGGCTGTGGTGTCCACGGCGGTCCACGACCCGGCATGGTGGCGCGCGCTGTGGCCGGATCTCGAGCTCACCGTCTTCCAGGACCGGGGTGCCGAGGGGCTGCGCTTCACGGTGACCGGCGCGCTGGTCGGGACCAGCGAGATCTGGCTCGAGCCGTGGGGCGACGGGGCCGTCGCGCACGTCTTCCTGCGGGCGGACGCCACCCACCGGGGACGGCCGGCCGAGGCCCGCCGGCTGCGTCCACGCGCCGCGACACGGTGGGCGCGCCGCCGCTCGCTGCACACCAAGCGCCAGCTCAACGTGCTCAAGGATGTCCTTGAGGCGGGCCGCGCGCCCGGCGAGCCGGCGGTGGCGCCTCCACCGCAGCCCACGGCATCCACCGGGCCCACTT
>NZ_CAKKTL010000018.1:0-9644 GCF_920664355.1 Protofrankia sp. CiP1_Cm_nod2 | reverse complement strand
CCACCGGGCCCACTTCCACCGAGCCTGCTTCTACTGGGCCTGAGGCCAGCGTGGGCGCAGCGGGACCCGCCGGGCAGCCCGGGCGGTTCGCGGCACCCGGCACGCAGGCCGCGGAACCGGCGGAACTCGCCGGGCAGCCCACGGACGCCACGAGAGCCGCGGTGCCTACCGTGGAACTCGTGGAATCCGCGGCACCGGTCATACACCCCGTGAAACCGGCGGAACCCGCGGGGCCCGCCGTGCCACGGGCACCATCCGCCGATTCCCCGGGACGGCCGGTATCCCGTTGAGCCGGGCGGGGGGCTGCGTACGGCGGGTTTTTCGGGCGGGGTGACCGTAGGCTTGGCCGGTATGAGGGTCCATGTGGTCAGTGATGTTCATGGCCGCGCAGACGCGCTTGCCGCCGCCGGGCAGGGGGCCGACGCCCTCATCTGTCTCGGGGACCTTCTTCTCTACGTGGACTACCGGGACCACAGCCGTGGGATCATGGGCGACCTGTTCGGCCCGGAGGCGGTCGGGAAAATGATTCGGCTGCGGACCGAGCAGCGTTTCGACGAAGCCCGTGAATGGTCCCACGGGTTGTGGGCCACCTTGGGTGACGACCGCCAGGCGATCATCGAGCGGGCGATCCGCCGGCAGTACGAACAGTTGTTCGCAGCCTTTCCCACGCCGACTTTCCTGACCTATGGCAACGTCGATCTCCCACATCTCTACCTGGACTATCTGCGGGACGGCGTCACGCTGCTCGACGGCGAGACGACCGAGATCGGCGGGCTGCGGTTCGGTTTCGTCGGCGGAGGTTTACGCACCCCCATGCGCACCCCGTACGAGATCGACGACGAGACCTATGCCGCGAAGGTCGCGGCGGTCGGGGCGGTGGACGTCCTGTGCTGTCACATCCCGCCGCACCTGCCCGAGCTCGTGTACGACACGGTGGCCCGGCGTTACGAACGGGGCAGTGTCGCGGTGCTGGAGGCCATTCACGACGTGAAGCCTCGCTACGTGTTGTTCGGACATGTTCACCAGCCGTATCGTGATGTGCTCGACATCGGGTCGACGCGCTGCGTCAACGTCGGACATTTCAATGCCCGGGGAACGCCTTTCGTACTCGAGTGGTAGGCGGCCCGCCGTGGGTGCTCGCGTGGTGGGCGGCCTGGCCGCAGGCGCTGGTAGCCCGGGTATCGGGCTGTGCTGTCGGCGGCCCGTCGACGGTCTCCCGGCGATTTGTCGGTGTTCCACGGATGCTCCACGGATGCTCCACAGACGGTCTACTGATGGCCCGCGGATGACGTGCGGATGTCCTGTGGACGACTCGCCAGCCACGGACGCGCCCGCCGTGTCCGTGCCTGGTCCGGTAGCCTCGTCGACTGGTCAGGATGATTATCCTGACGTGTGGAGAGATCCTGGATGCCTCAGTAGCCAGGATGTAACCGGGATGCCAGCAGTGTCGGGTATGCCCGGGCGAGTTGTGGAGGCAGTGTCACCAATGGCGGAGCACGCCCGAGCCAGTACCACGATCAATGCCAAGCCCGCGGCTGTGATGGCGGCGATTGCTGATATAAGCGCATATTCGACCTGGTCAGGGCCGGTGGAACGGGCCGAGGTCGTCGTGCCCGGCCCGGACGGCCGTCCTCGACGGGCCCGTTTCCTGGTCAACGCCGTGGTGGCGAAGGAGGAATTCGTCACCGAGTACACCTGGTGCGGTGACGACTCGGTGAGCTGGACTCTCGTCGAGGGGAAAAACCTGGTCGCGCAGAACGGCAGCTACGTTCTGCGCGACCTCGGTGACGGCCGGACCGAGGTCACCTACGACCTCACCGTCGAGCTGAAGGTCAAGATTCCGAGCCTGATCCGGCGCAAGGTACAAAGCGGTGTCGTCGACGCCGCGCTGAGGGATCTCAAGAAACACCTCGAGAGCTGACCACGCGTGCGATGCGTGCTCTTCGCGGGCAAAGGGGGCGTCGGGACGACCACGGTCGCCGCGGCCACGGCCACGCTGGCCGCCCAGCGTGGTAACCGGACGCTGGTGATGTCCGCGGACCCGGCGGGAGGCCTCGCGGCGGTTCTCGACCATCCGCTGGACACGGCCCCCGTTGAGATCGAAGCCGGCCTGTTCGCCCAGCGTGTGGACACCCAGCGTGCCTTCGAGGACCGCTGGTGGACGATACAGGCCGCCCTGGGCCGGCTGTGGGAGGTCACCGGAGCGGACCCGATCGAGCCCGGTGAACTGACGGTGCTGCCCGGCGCCGGGGAGGTGCTGGCCCTGCTGCACCTGCTCGACCAGATCAGGTCCGGGGACTACGACGTCGTCGTGGTCGACGCCGGCCCGATCGCCCGCTTACTGCGCCTGCTGACCCTGCCGGAGACACTGCTGTGGTACCTGCGCCGGGTCGTTCCGATCGACGGCCGGCTCGCCCACCTGCTGCGCGGCAGCCCGTGGCGGCTGGGCCGTCCCACCTGGCCGGACGCCGTGGCCGGGCCGCTCGCCGGGGCCGCCGCGCGGCTTCAGCAGATCATGGACGAGGTCCGTGACGTCCTGTCCGACCCGTCGCGCTCCAGCGTGCGGCTCGTACTGACCCCCGAGACCGTCGTGGCCTCCCGGACCAGGGCCGCGGTGGGCGCGCTGGCGCTGTACGGGTTCGGGGTGGACGCCATGGTGGCCAACCGGGTGCACGTCGCCACCGGGGGAGATGCCTGGCGGGCCGGCTGGGCGGCCGCCCACCGTGAGCAGTTAGCGGCCGTCGAGCGCTCCTTCGCGCCGATCCCGGTCCTGCGCGCGGCCTACCGGGCCGGTGAGCCGGTCGGCCTGGAAGAGCTCGCGGCCTTTGCCGCGGGCACCTACTCGGCCCTCGACCCGGTCGCCGTCCTCGGCGGTGGCGGGTGGGCCGGGATCGGCCCGCTGCGGGTCGAGCGGGCCGGGAACGGCTTCTCGATCTCGATCGCCCTGCCGTTCGTGGAGCGTTCCGAGATCGCTCTCGCCCGCGTCGGCGCGGACGAGCTGATGGTCTCGGTCGGGTCGCAGCGGCGGATGCTCACCCTGCCATCCGCGCTGCGCCGGTGCGACGTCACCGGCGCGGTGCTGCGCGACGATCGGCTGGTGGTCTCCTTCGTGCCGGACCCGGACCTGTGGGTCCGTACATGACCATGCCAGCGCCGGGCCCGCTCGCCCAGGAGGCCGCCCTGCTCGCCGCGGCCGTGCGTGACCTGCTGCTGACGAACCCGGCGGCCCAGGCCCACGCCACCCACACCGGCGGCCACGCCACCCACACTGAAGGTAACGCCACACACGCCAGCGGTCACATCGGCCACGCCGGCGGCCACACCGGCCACACCGGCCACACCGACGGCCACGCCGGTCACAGCGGCTATGCCACCCATACCGGCTACACCGGTCACAACGGCCGTCCTGGTGACGACACCCACGTCGGCAATAACGATCATATCGGTCATGCCGGGGCTGCCGGCCCCGGCTGGACGGGATCCGGGCGCCGCGCCGCCGCACCGCCCGGCGGGGCCGGTGACGCGGGCGGCGGTGCCGGCTGCGACTGCGGCCTGCGCCCGGAGGGCCATCACAACGCCCGTCCGGACGCCGCGGCGATGACCATGTGCCAGGTGTGTCCGCTCTGCCGGGTGGTCAACACCCTGGCCGCGGGCCGGCCGGAGGTGGCCGGGCATCTGTTCGCCGCGGCCACCGCGCTGGCCGCGGCGGTGCGGGCGGTCCTCGCCGGCCGTCCGGACGCCGGCACGGACAGCGCCGCTACGGCCGGTACCGGCCCCGTCGAGGACACTGCTGTGAGGGGATGGCCAACCGAGCGGCCGGGGCCTGGGCCGCGTGTTCAGAGGATCGATGTCGAGTGACCATCACAACGTCGTCGGACAGGGACAGCGCGCGCCCCGATCTGGTGATCGGCGTGGACGTCGGTGGCACGAAGGTCGCCGCCGGCGTCGTCGACGGGTCCGGGACGGTCCTGTCGTCGCTGCGGCGGCCGACGCCGAGCCAGCAGCCGGCGGCGGTGGCCGATCTGATCGGCGAGGTGGTCGACGAGCTGCGGGCGGCCGTGGCGCCGCGGCCGGTGCAGGCGGTCGGCATCGGGGCGGCGGGCCTGATCGACCGTGACCGCTCGCGGGTGCTGTTCGCGCCGAACCTCGCCTGGCGTGACGAGCCGCTACGGGACGAGGTCAGTGCCCGCACCGGCCTGCCGGTCGTCGTGGAGAACGACGCGAACGCGATGGCCTGGGGGGAGTACCGCTTCGGTGCCGGCCGCGGCGAGCCGGACCTGGTGTGCGTGACGGTGGGGACCGGCGTCGGCGGCGGGATCGTGCTCGACGGCCGGCTGTACCGGGGGCGGTTCGGGCTCGGTGGGGAGATCGGGCACATGCAGCTGGTGGCCGGCGGCCGTCTGTGCGGGTGCGGGAACAGGGGCTGCCTGGAGGCGTACGGCAGCGGCAACGCGCTGGTGGCCAAGGCCCGTGAGCTGGTCACGACCTCGCCGGCGGCGGGCCGGCGCCTGCTGGAGCTCGCCGGCGGCGAGGTGGGCGCTCTTCGCGGCCCGTCGGTCACCGAGGCGGCCCTGGAGGGCGATCCGCTCGCGGTGAAGTGCTTCGAGGACGTCGGTACCTGGCTGGGCCGGGCGATGGCCAGCCTGGCCTCGATCCTCGATCCCGGCCTCTTCGTGCTCGGCGGCGGGGTGGCGGAGGCTGGTGATCTTCTTCTCGCCCCGGCCCGCGCGGAGTTCGCCAACAGCCTGTCGGCCCGCCGGCACCGTCCCGAGGCGCGGATCGTCACCGCCCAGCTCGCCGCGCGGGGCGGCATCATCGGCGCCGCCGACCTGGCCCGTAGCTGACCGGGCTGACCGTGCCGGTCGGGCCGTGGCCGAGCGGGCCGGCCGGGCCAGCGGGGCCAGCGGGGTCAGCGAGTGGTGTCCGGACGGTAGTCGGCGACCAGCTCCTGGGCCAGCTGCTCCAGGAACAGCCCGGCGTCCGTGACCACGCCGACCGCCTGGGAGAACCCGCGGTCGGCGATCCTGCTGACGCTGCTGGGGTCGATGTCCACACAGGCCACCGGGATGGACGCCGGCAGGATGTTGCCCGTGGCCACCGAGTGCAGCATCGAGGCGACCATGAGCGCGAGCCCGATCCCGCGCAGGGCGTCGCGCATGGCCCGCTGGCCGGCCAGCACGTCGGTGTGGACGTCCGGCAGCGGGCCGTCGTCACGCACCGAGCCGACCAGGACGAACTTCTTGCCCGCCTTGACGATGGCATGCATGATCCCGCTGGTCAGGATGCCGTCGTCGACGGCGGCGACGATGGATCCGGCGCGCCGGATCGTGTTGATCGCCCGGATGTACTGCTCGTGCCCGCGCTCGGCCCCCTTGCCGCGGCTCGGCTCGTTGCCGAACGCCGCCCCGTACAGGGCCGCCTCGATGTCGATGGCGGCGAAGGCGTTGCCGGAGAAGAGCACGTCGACGTAGCCGGCCTCGATCAGCGCGACCATGGCCGGGGTGGCCCCGGACTGCACGACGGCGGGCCCGGCCACCCACAGCACCCCGAAGCCCTCCGCCTTGAGCTCACGGATCTGGCGGGCGATCGCGCGGACCAGCACGGCCTGCCGCTGCGGCGCCAGCAGCGTGGTGGACGACGAGACGGACTGCGACGACAGGGCCTGGAAGGTGCCGTACAGCCGGGTCGAGTGGTCGGTCACCGGCAGCACGGCCTTCACCCCGGACACGCCGCACACGATCATGTCGCCGGCCCGGACCTCGGAGACCGGGACGGTGCGCACCCGCCCGTCGCAGACGACGAGGCCGCAGTCCATCTCGGGATGTTCCACCGGCACCCACTGGCCGCCGAGGCGGACCACGGTTTCCAGGTTGGTGGTCGAGTAGAAGTCGGGCGGGAAGACCCCGTCACGGTCGGCCGCCCGCAGCAGCACCGTGCCCGGCTCCACGCTGTTGACGCCGTACGCCTTGATCCTCATGAGGATGCGGGTCAGCTGCTCCGCCGAGTCGGCCCCGACGACGATCGTCGCGTGCGACTCGTCGTCATGGGTCGTGCCGAGATCGATGCTCCTGATCTCGTAGTCGCCCCCGTAGCTGAGAACGTCGTCGAGTACCCGGGCGAGAATGCCGGTGTCCATCAGGTGACCGTGTATCTCGACCTTCTCGTGGAACTCCACGCAGCCGCCCCTTCCGTGCCCTGACGCGGGTGCCCGGTCCGCCTGCCGGCGGACCGGGATCAGACGACCGCACCGTCGTCACCGTCCGCTGAGTCGGTGGGCGGCCGATCCGCCATTCGGAACACCAGTGTGGCGACTCCGCCCAGCACAAGCATGACTCCTCCGACGTCGTAGGGCCTGCCATGGTCGATCCCGGCAATCGTGGGGACCAACAGGATCGCGACGCCGACGGCAATAGAGCACAACGCCCACCGGGTAGTGGGTTTCATGCGGGGTGCCGGCAGTGGGGGCGGTGGGTCGTAGTGGTCGGACAGGTCATTGGACGGGTCACCGGAGGGGTCATCAGGGTCGTCGTAGCCGCCGGCATCATTCGGGACGCCCGGCGGATCGACGTCCGGCCGTTCACCGGCCGGGCCGGTGGTCGCGCTGTCGTCCACGGGAAGGAAAATATGATCTTTTTGCCGGTCCGGGTCGAGCGGTAAGCGCCAGACCGGGCGCACGGCCACGCCCGGAGGCTCCGTGCGCGTCGTGACGTCCTCGCTGGACGGCCAGGTCCGTTCCACGGGCTCGGCGTTGAAACGGGCCACGAGCGAGGCGAAGACCGCGTCCTGGTCCGTCTCCTGGCCCGTGTCCCGCGCCGTGGGCGCACCGCCGCCGCCGTCCCCGTCGGGGCTGCCCGCCGCCGGTGGCCCGGCGATGGCTGCGTCCTCCTTCGGCCGCTCCTTCGGCCGCTCCTTCGGCCGCTCCTTCGGCCTGCCGTCTCCGGACGGCGGATCGCCGCGGCGTGTCCCACGGTGGCCGGTGGGGCCGGGCGCGCCGGCGCCACTCGCTTCGGCGCCGGGCGGGCTGGCCTGCGGCGGCTGTCCGCACGCCGGGCCGCCGGCGGCTCCGCCCGCGTCCGGCGGCGGGCCACCGGCAGGTGGTGGCAGGTCAGGCACGACTCACCCCGATCACCCCGAGACAACCGTGTGCGTGTCGACGAACTGAAGGCTTCCCTCGAAAATTGTGTGTCTGTCGTTGTCGAGAGTCGCGACGTGGTAGCTGTTCTCCAGGATGCGCTCGGAGACGGTGGACGACGTCGCGCCCGCCAGCAGGATCCGTCCGGAGGTGGCCTCGACGACGTGGTCGACGCGGCTGCGGAAGGTCAGGATCGGGCTGGTGACACGCCCCAGGTCCGCCACCGTCACCGTCCACAGCTCGCGCAGGGAGACGAAGGCCCGCAGGGGCAGGCACCGGTAGGCGACCTCCGCCGTGCCCGCGGCCTTGATGTCGCTGCTCACCCCGGCCACGCAGGGGATCACGCGCGAGAGCGCCGGGGCGAGCGCGGCGATCCTCCGGTCGGTGCCGAGGCTGGGGTTGACCGTGACCACCCCGGCCACCGCCGGGCCGTGGACCTCCGCCAGCCGCAGGGTCAGGGTGCCGCCCATGGACAGCCCCATGACGAAGACGGCCGAGCAGCGTTCCCGCAGGCGGAGGAAGGCATCCTCGGCCGCGCCGAACCAGTCGCGCCAGGTCGTGCCGTTCATCTCCTGCCAGCGGGTGCCGTGGCCCGGCAGCAGCGGGCAACAGACCGTCAGGCCCGCCTCCGCGAGGAACGAGCCCCAGGGGCGCATGCTCTGTGGTGTGCCCGTGAATCCGTGGATCAGCAGTACCCCGGTGTCGCCGCCATCGTGCTCGAACGGCTCCGCGCCCGGTACGACCGAAGTGCCCGGTACGACCGAAGTGTCTGGTGTGACCGAAGTGCCTGGTGTGACCGAACGCCGTGGTACGCCTGCCATGGTGTCCGCCCTCTCGTTACTCGCGCGCGATCGGCCGCACTCCGTGGTGACGGGGGATTGTTCTGTTTTCGTCGCGCGGACCGGTTCCGCAGCATGCTCGCATGCCGGACGGGCAGAGGCCATGCTCTCCGCGGTGCCGTGTCCAGCGGTGCCATGTTCTGTGACGCCGTGTTCTGTGACGCCATGTCCGGCGGTGTCGTGTCCGGAGCCGGCCTCGCCGTGTCCCGCGTCCGCGCGGCTCCCGGGCCGCCGCGGGGGAGCCTGCCGGCGGCGCCCGGGGAGCGGCCGGCCGCGACAGTCCCCGTGGTGGACGCGGCCACCACGGTTCCATAGGGTTGTCCCGGCCACCGTGTGCGGGCGTGTCGGGCCGATGCGTGTCGAGACGATGTTGGTGGGCGACCACACCGGGAGCTGACGTGTTGTACTGGGTCGTCAAGGCATTTCTCACTCCCATCCTGCGGCTGTTCTGGCGGCCGTGGGTCGAGGGGCTGGAAAACATCCCGGAACGGGGCCCCGCAATCCTCGCCGGTAACCATCTCTCCTTCTCCGACCACCTGTTCCTCCCGTTGGTCGTGCCGCGCCGGGTCACCTTCCTGGCCAAGAGCGACTACTTCACCGCCCCGGGATTCAAAGGCTGGCTGAAGCGGCTGTTCTTCACCAGCGCCGGCCAGCTCCCGATCGACCGCAGCGGTGGTGCCGCCAGCGACAGGGCGCTGCGCAGCGGCGTGAAGGTGCTCCAGGGCGGCAAACTGCTGGGGATCTATCCGGAGGGCACGCGCTCACCGGACGGCCGGCTGTACCGGGGCAAGATCGGTGTTGCCCGGATGGCGCTGGCGTCGAAGGTCCCGGTCATCCCGGTCGCGATGATCGGCACGTTCGAGGTGCAGCCCCAGGGGAAGCTGCTGCCCAGGATCCGCCGGGTCGGCATCCGCATCGGCCAGCCGCTCGATTTCAGCCGTTACGAGGGCATGGTCGACGACCGGTTCGTGCTCCGGTCCATGACCGACGAGATCATGTACGAGCTGATGGCGCTGTCGGGCCAGGAGTACGTCGACAGGTACGCGCAGCGGGTCAAGAGCGAGCTCGCCGCCACGGTCGAGGCGGACGGCGAGGCGGACGGCGAGGCGGCCGGCGAGGCGGCCGGCGCCTGCGGCGGGGAGCCCGGCCGGGAGGGCGCCGGCCGTACGGTCGACCGGCCGCCGGCGAAGGCCATGGCGGAGCCGTCGGCACCCCGTGCCCCACGGGCCCGCCGGCGGGCCGGTCGCAAGACCGGCCGCTCGGGCCTGGGTGACCAGACTGACACCCGCCAGGCAGGCTGATCGCCGGCCCGGGCCGGCTGTTGGCCATTCGGGCACGGCAGGATGGTCGATGTGCACGCATCGGCGGATCTCACGGCGCCCGACCATCCCTCACGTCGGCGCCGGCCGCGGGCAGCCCGGCCGGCGGGGACGCGGCGTCTCCCGCGACGGCTCGCCCTGACGGCCGTTGTCGCCGGAGCTGCCGTTCGGCTGGCGGCCGTTGTCGCCAGGGCCGCCATTCCGGTGGCGGCCGTTGTCGCCATGGTCGCCATTCCGGTGGTGGCCGGTGCCGTACCCGCGGCCCGGGCCCAGCCGGCACCGGATCCCGGCGCCGCGCGCCCGGCGCCCGCGGGGCCGGCGGCGCCGGAGCCGCCCGCCGGCACGGTCCTGCGC
>NZ_CAKKTL010000017.1:36540-38158 GCF_920664355.1 Protofrankia sp. CiP1_Cm_nod2 | reverse complement strand
TTTTTTTTCAAGCAGAAGACGGCATACGAGATTGCCTCTTGTCTCGTGGGCTCGGAGATGTGTATAAGAGACAGGGCTGGGGGACGCTGGACTTCCGGTTCTCCGACTGGCTGACCGGCAAGGCCCGGGTCATCGTCGACGGCGCCGGGCACGTCACGGTGGACGGCGAGATCGCCCCGCCGGCTCAGGTGGAGCTGTTCGCCCAGCGGGACTACATCCGCCGGGTCTTCACGCTGGAGGCCCGCGCCCTGTACGGCGTGCCGCTGGTCGGGAACGTGTTCGTGTTCGCGAACGTCGGGCTGGACGCGATGGCGAAACTCGGCCCCGGCGTGCTGCGGGACATCAGGGTTCTCGGCCGCTACTCCACCGATCCCGCCGTGCTCAACGCGTTCAGCGTGGCGGGCACGCTGAACATCTCCGCGTTCGCCGGGCTGCGGCTGCGGGCCGAGGGCGGCGCCGGGGTGGAACTGCTCGGCCACGACATCAAGGCCGGCGTCGGCATCAACGCGCTCGCCGGAATCCGGGGATACGTGGAGGCGACCCCGACCATCGGCTACCGGGAGAAGGCCGACCCGGTAGCCGGCAAGAGCGGCGAGTTCTTCCTGCACGGCCACCTGGAGCTGGCCGCGCAGCCGTTCCTCGCCCTCGGCGGCGACCTGTTCGTCGAGCTGGACAGCCCGTGGTGGTCACCGGCACCGGACAAGAAGTGGACGTGGCCGATCGGCCAGCTCGAGTACCCGCTGCCGGGCGAGTTCGGCATCGGGGCGGACGTCGACTACGTCATCGGCTCGGACCGGTTCCCCGAGATCACGTTCACGCCGGTGGAGTTCTCGGCCGACAAGTTCATGACCGACCTGATGAACGACCACGTCCCGAAGAAGGCGTCCGATGACGCGGACAAGAAGGGGAAATGGTCCGACGGCGCCCCGCCCGGCGGCACGGACGCCGACCCGAAACACGTGGAGGCTCCCGGCGGGAAGCCGGCCGGCGGGAAACCCGCCACCGGCAAGCAGGACCCGGCGGCCGACGGCACGCCGCCGCGGCCCGAGAACGAGCAGCGCTGGCAGGCCGCGATGGACGCGATCGGCAAGGTCGTCGTCGAGTCCGAGCAGAACCCGCTGGACGACGACGGCATGCGCGACACACTCGCGGAACTCCGCGGGGAACACCGGTTCAAGGTGCTCACGGCGATGCCCGCCGGCGACGAGTGGGACATCGTCGCCGAAATGAACCCGACCAAGGCGAAGCCGGCGACGAATAAGAAGAAGCCCGGCACGACGAAGGGCAAGGGCGGCGGTCAGAAGACGAAGCGTTACGTACCCGGGCCGGCGCCCGAGGGAGAAGGCAATGAAACGGGCGACGTGGAGAAAAATGCCATCGGGATGTACTGGTACAAGGATCCTGACATTTACAAGGACATCGAGCTGCCGAGGTCTCTTGGTCAGCAGAAGTTCAGCCCGCGTGGAAAGGAAACGCTTCACGACAGCGATCTCCCCAAGGGCGGACTTGCCCGTGGCGAGGTTGTCCTCGGGGTCGGCGAAATACTGGATAAGATCAAGAAAGGCTGGACTGTCGAGCGGGTGAAGAAGGGGGAGGGTCGTACCCGGCAGAAACAGTA
>NZ_CAKKTL010000017.1:32883-36183 GCF_920664355.1 Protofrankia sp. CiP1_Cm_nod2 | reverse complement strand
GGGGCGCTGGCGGTCTACGACTCGCGCGCGACCGGCGCGCGGGCGTCCCGAGTGATCATGTTTCAGTACAACGCGGACTCGATGCGCCGGACGCTGGCGGACCGCAGCCCGCCGGAGCCGAAGAAGTCCGCCGGGGCCGCTAAACAGAGCGTGCTCAAGGTCGGCGGCCCACCCATCGAGACGATCGCGATGACGATCGAGCTGGAGGCGGCCGACCAGCTCGACGCGCCCAACGCCAACCGGACGGTCGCCGAGCACGGCCTCTACCCCGCGCTGGCCCTGCTCGAGCTGCTGATGTACCCGCCGGCGCTGGCCGCCGAGAAGATCGAGAAACAGGCCGCGAAGGGCGCCGTCCAGGTCAGCGACGCCGAGGTGCCGCTGGTGCTGCTGGTCTGGGGGCCGTCGCGGGTGGTACCGGTCGACGTCACCGGGTTCTCGGTGACCGAGGAGGCGTTCGACTCCCTGCTGAACCCGGTCCGGGCGAAGGTCGAGCTGACCCTGCAGGTGCTGACCTACCTGGAACTGCCGGCGGGGGACATCGGCCGGGACGCGTTCATCAGCTACCAGAAGAGCAAGGAGGCCCACGCCGGCCGTCACCAGGAGGGCGAGAACGAACAGGGCATCCGCACCGTGTTCCTGCGCGGCGGCTGAGCCGCCGGTGGCCATCGGAGGACCCGTGGTCATCGAAAGACCGAAAAGGAGAAGGAGAAAGCCGTGTTCGCCCGCGACAGCCGTTACGCCGGGGTGCCCACCCACGAGCACACGTTGCCGGACGGCCAGGTCGTCCGCTATGTCGGTGTCCGGCCGATACCGCCGGTGACGGCCATCCAGGGTTATCGGGTGATCCGCGGCGACCGGCTGGACCGGATAGCGGACGACGTCTACCGGAGCCCGGAACGGTTCTGGCGGATCTGCGACGCGAACCGGGCGCTGTGGCCGGACGACCTGGTCGCCGAGAGCGGCCGGATTCTCGTGATCCCGCCGGCCGCCGCCGGCCCGCCGCCCCGGCGCTCCGGCGGGCCGGCCGGCGGGGCGGGCCGATGACCACGATCTCCTACGAGCTGCGGGTGGACGGCGCACCGGCCGGCGCGGAGATCGTCGCCGCGATCCGGCGCATCGAGGTCGAGGAACACACCGACCTCGCCGACATGGTGCGCATCGAGATCGCCGTCGACGTGGCGCCGGACGGCTCCGGCTGGAGCGTGCTCGACGACGAGGTGTTCACCCGGCTGACCCCCGTCGCCGTCGACGTCACCATCGGCTCGGGCAACGCCCAGCCGCTGATCGACGCCCGGGTGATCGACGTCGAGCTGTCCGTGTCGTCCCGGCCGGGCAGCTCGGTGCTGCGGGTCGTCGGCGCCGACCCGAGCGTGCTGATGAACCTCACCGAGACCGTCCGGGCCTGGCCCGACGTGGCCGACAGCGACATCGCCAGCACCCTCTTCGGCGAGCACGGCCTGACCGCGGACGTCACCGCCACGCAGCCGGCCCGGCCGGAGAAGGACATGACCACGATCCAGCGTGGCACCGACATCGGTTTCCTGCGGGGGCTCGCCGTCCGCAACGGCTACGAGTGCTATGTCGAGGCCAACCCGGCCTCCGGCGCGCTGGAGGGGCACTTCCACCCGCCGAAGCTCGACGCGGCCGCGCAGGGGGTGCTGTCGGTCAACCTCGGTCCCGCCACCAACGTCGACGCGTTCACCGCCCGGTTCGACATGGTGCGCCCGACGACCGCGACGGCCGGCGGGGTGGACGTCCGCGCGGGCGCCGAGGTCGCGGTCACCGTCGACCGGTCGGGCCTGCGCGACCTGGGCGCGGCGTCGACGGCGCCGGACGGCACGGCGCGCACGGTCCTGCTCGCCGGCGCCGGCCTGTCCGAGGACGGCGAGCTCACCACGCTGGCACAGGCGGCGGTGGACCGGTCGTCGTGGGCCGTCGTCGCGGAGGGGGAGGTGAACACCGCCGCGTACGGCCGGGTGCTGCGGGCCAAACGCCCGGTGCTGATCCGAGGCGTGGGCCGGATGCTCAGCGGCGCCTACTACGTCGAACAGGTGCTGCACACGTTCACCCCCGACGGGTACACGCAGCGTTTCACCGCTCGCCGCAACGCGACCGGCGTCACCGGCCGCGAGTCCTTCGACGACGAGACCAACACCTGAAAGCCCGGCCGGGACAACAAAGCCCGGCCGGGACAACCCGCCCGGCTGGAACGTTCCAGCCGGAGCGATCCAGCCGGAGCGATCCAGCCGGAGCGATGACGAGGACAGGAGACGCGGTCCCGATGACCATGTCCGCGGTGGAGCACGGCGGTGTCACGGCCGGCGGTGGCGGCCGCTACTACGGCAAGTACCGGGGGTTCGTCACCAGGAACACCGACCCGGACAACCTCGGCCGGATCAGGGCGGTGGTGCCCGAACTGCTCGGTTCGGTCGAGACGGGCTGGGCGCTGCCCGCACTGCCGTACGCCGGGCCGGAGGTGGGCCTGTTCGTGATGCCGCCGGAGAAGGCGGGCGTGTGGATCGAGTTCGAGGCGGGTGACGTCTGCCGTCCGGTCTGGACCGGCTGCTGGTGGTCGGACGGGGGGCTGCCGAAGGACGGCGAGGGCAGCCCGGCCGAGGCGCCGATGGTGCTGCTGCGCACCAGGAACGGCCTGCTGCTCACCATCGACGACGAGCACAAGAAGATCACGGTCGGCGACGCCGACGGCAAGAACACGGTCACGGTCGACATCTCCGGCGGAACCGTGACGGTGAAGGCCGCGAAGAGCGTGGTGGTGGACGCGGGGAAGATCGAACTGACGAAGGACGCGGCCCACCCGCTGGCGTTCGGCGACGCCCTTGAGAAATACCTCAAGGATTTCGCGAAGGAGTTCAGCAAGCACATGCATCCCGGGCAGTCGTCACCGGTCGGCCCGGTGACCCCGGCGCCGCCGGCCGCGCCGATGACGCCCCCGTCGGGCCTCACGTCCAGCGCCGTGAAAACCGGCTGAGAAGCGCTGTTGGAAACGACTGGAAATAACGCTGTGAGAACCGGGTGAAAACCGGCTGGGAAGCAAGGAGGGAGAACCGTGGCGAACATGGGCGCGCCCGAGCGGCGTTTTCGGCTGGACCACCCGTTCCACGTCGACGCGACCGGGCGGGTGGCCGGCACCGACTCCGACGACCACGTCCGGGACATGATCTTTCAGGTGCTGTTCACCAACCCGGGGGAGCGGGTCAACCGGCCGGACTTCGGCTGCGGCCTGCTGGGCCTGGTGTTCCTGCCGAACAGCGACGCGCTGGCCACCGCCACCGAGTTCCT
>NZ_CAKKTL010000017.1:6986-32478 GCF_920664355.1 Protofrankia sp. CiP1_Cm_nod2 | reverse complement strand
GACAGAAGGCGACGGAGACGGACACGATGACCAGCGGGGGAACGTCCGCGATACCGGTGCTCGAGCGCGCCGACGAGGCGCGCCGCCGCGTGCTGCTGGCGAGCGGCCGCAACGGCATCGACCACCTGGAGGTCTACAGCGACACGTCGGCCGGGTTCGGCGCCGACGGGCTGGACGCCCAGCGCTACCTGCACGTCCACTTCGTCCGGCCGCTCGGGACGCGCGCGGACGCGCTGGTCACCGAACTGCTCGACCGGCCCGGCCGCTGCGTCGTCACCGGCGGCACCCGCGTCCGGGAGCTGCGCGTCGTCGCCGTCCACGCCGTCGCGGACACGGCCGGCCCCGCCGGCCCGAGCGGCCCCGTCAGCCCAATCGGCGCACTCGGCGCACTCGGCGCACTCGGCCCCCTCGGCCCGAGCGGTCCCGTCGGCCCAGTCGGCCCAGTCGGCCCAGTCAGCCCCGTCGGTCTGCACAGCCCCGTTGACCATGTTGTCGTCGAGGTGGACCGGGCCGGTGACTTCTCGCCGTACACGCTGCGTATCGACAGCGAACATCTCGACCCCGCCTACGCCGTCTGCGCGTTCAGTTTCAAGGCCGGCTGCCCGAGCCGCTTCGACTGCGGGCCGACACCCGGCGAGCCCGCGGCCACCGGCCCGTCGCCGGTCGTCGACTACCTGGCGAAGGACTACGCGAGCTTCCGGCGCGCGCTGCTCGACCGGTTGGCGCTGCTCGTCCCCGGCTGGACCGAACGCGAGCCGGCGGACGTCGGCATCGCCCTCGTCGAGCTGCTCTCCTACGTCGGCGACCAGCTCAGCTACTACCAGGACGCGGTCGCGCGGGAGGCGTTCCTATCGACCGCCCGGCAGCGGATCTCCGTGCGCCGCCATGCCCGGCTCGTCGACTACCGCATGCACGACGGGGCGTCCGCCCGCGTCTTCGTCCACGTCGACTGCACGGGCCCCGCCGGCCCGGGAGCCGGCGCCGGTGCCGGGACGTTGCCGGCGGGCACCCGGGTGCTGCCGGCGCTGGACCGCCCGCTCGGCCGGCGTGTCCCGCCGTACCCGGCGCTGCTCCCGGCGGACGTGGCCGCCGACGCCGTCGAGGCCGCCGCCGCCGTCTTCGAGACCGTCACGGACCTGGCACTGCACCCGGAACTCGGGACGATCGACATCCACGCCTGGGGAAGCCTGGAGTGCGCGCTGCCGGCCGGCGCGACCGCGGCGGACCTGGTGAACGCGGACCCGGTGAACCAGGCCGCCACGACCACAGGGACGACATCGCCGGCCGGGGCGACGCTGCCGCTCGCCGTCGGGGACCTGCTGCTGTTCGAGGAGATCCGCGACCCGGTCACCGGGCTCGCCGCCGACGCCGATCCGGCCCACCGCCAGGTCGTCCGGCTCACCGCCGTCGAGTCGGCCACGGACCCGTTGGGGACGACCGGCGCGGACGGCAGGTCCGCGCCGCTGGCGCTGACGAGGGTCCGGTGGGCCGACGCGGACGCGCTCACCTTCCCGCTGCCGCTGTCGGGCCGCACCCCGGACGGCACGCCGGTCGCGCCCCTCGGCGTGGCGCGGGGAAACATCGTGCTCGCCGACCACGGCCGGACCGTGACCGACACCGGCGGGCCGGCCGGCATCCGCACCGGCCCCCGGCCGTACCGGTTCCGCCTCGACCGCGGGCCGCTGAGCTTCCGCGTGCCGCCCGGCGACCGGCGCACGCCCGCCGCCGCGCTGCGTGACGTCGACCCGAGGCAGGCCGAAGCCCAGATCAGCCGGCTGACGACGTCCACCGGCCCGCCGCCGCGGGGGTGGCAGCCGGCGCCGGGAGGGGATCTGCTCACCTCCGGCCCGTTCGACCGGCACGTCACCGTCGAGACCGACGACGAGGGGCGGGCCGTCGTCCGGTTCGGTGATGGTGGGTGCGGGGCCGCCGCGCCGGACGGCGCCGTCATCGACGTCACCTACCGGATCGGCGTCGGCCCCGACGGGAACGTCGGCGCGGACACGCTCGTCCACCTCGCCCCGCCCGCGGCGGAGCCCGCGCCTGCCTCGCCCGCGCCTGCCTCGCCCACGTCTGCCCCGTCCACGGCGGAGCCGGAGCCGGCCGAGCGCGTGCCGCTGGCTGTCGCGGGCTCCGGCGTGCCCGCCGAGCCACCGTCGGGGATCATCCGGGTGCGCAACCCGTTGCCGGCATGGGGCGGGGCGGCACCCGAACCGGTGGACGTGGTGCGGGCGCTCGCCCCGGCCGCGTTCCGGGCCACGCAGCTGCGGGCGGTCACGGCCGCGGACTACGCCGAGGTCGCGATGCGCCTGCCCGAGGTGTCCCGCGCGGTCGCAGACTTCCGCTGGACCGGAAGCTGGCACACGGTGTTCCTCACGGTCGACCCGGCGGGGCGGGCCGAGCTGTCCGACGACCTGGCGGCGCGGATCGCCGCGTTCGTCGGCGGGTTCGCCCAGGCCGGCTACGACCTGGAGATCCGGGGGGCCTCCCAGGTCCCGCTCGCGATCGACATCGACATCTGCGTCGCCCCCGGCCACCTGCGCGCGGACGTCGAACGGGCGCTGACCGCCGAGCTCGGCACCGCCGCGCTGCCCGGCGGGCGGCGCGGGCTGTTCCACCCGGACGGGTTCACCTTCGGCGAGCCGCTGACGCTGGGCCGGCTCTACGCGCGGGTGCTGGACGTGGCCGGCGTCGCCTCCGCCGACGTCCGCCGGTTCGCCCGGCTGCACGACGACGACCCGGACCCGGACCGGCCGGTCACCGCCGCCAACCTCGACCGCGGGTCCGTCGAGGCCGGCCCCCGGGAGGTCATCCGGCTGGACAACGACCCGGACCGGCCGGAGAACGGCGTGCTGCGCCTCGACCTCGGCGGTGGCCTGTGAGCCCGCCCCCGAACCAGCCGGCCAACCGCCCCGGGCTGGCGAGGATCGACTACCGGATCGGGGACCATCCGGCGTTCCTGCGGGAGCTGCGGCGGGCCGTCGCCCGGCGGCCCGAGCTCGCGGGCTGGACGTCGCGCGCCCCGGACGACGCCGGCATGGTCCTGCTCGACCTGTGGGCGTACGTCGCCGACATCCTGACCTTCTACCAGGAGCGGATCGCCACCGAGAACTACCTGCGCACCGCCGTCCTGCCGGACTCGGTGCACAGGCTGGCCGGCCTGCTCGGCCACCGCCCCCGGCCCGGGGCCGCCGCCACCGTGGACCTGGCGTTCACCGTGGCCGACGACGGGCCGGCCCTGACGCTGCCGGCGGGCCTGCGGGTACAGAGCAGACCGGCGGGGGGCGGGCCGCCGAAGATCTTCACCACCGACGCGCCGGTCGACGCCGACGCGCGGCTCAACACCGTCCGCATCGTGCCCGCTCCGCCCGCCGGCGGCTTCCCGGCCGGTGGCCCGCCGCCGTGGCCCGACGGCGGGCTGCTGCCACCCGGAGCGCCGGTACCCGATCCGGGGGCGACGTTCCTCCTGGTGCCCCCCGCCGCGTCCGCGCCGGCCGGGATCAGGGCCGGCACCGGGACCGGCACCGAGGTCGAGCTGAGAACCGTCGCCGCCGTCGAGACGGTGGACGACGGGGGCGAGCCCCGGACGATGATCCGCTGGTCGACGCCGGTCCTCACCGACTACGCCGGGTGGGCGTTGCACCCACTCGGCCGGTCGTTCCGCCTGTTCGGCCACGCGGCGCCCGGCAGCGTCAACGTCTCGACTCCCGGGATGTACCCGGCGGGAGCGTCCGCGCTCCCGACGGTCGGCTGGGCGTCCTACGGCACGAATTTCGCGGTGCCGACAGACGCTCGGAGCATCGAGCTCGACGCGGCGCCCGGCGACCTGGCCGCGGGATCGACGATCGCGGTCGTCAGCCCGGCCACCTCGGTCCCGGCCACCTCGGTCCCGGCCGGTTCGGTCCCAGCCGGTTCGGGCACGGTCCTGCGCGCGCTCTTCCTCGGGCCGGTCGGCTCGGTCACGGCAGGCCAGGCCACGGTCGGGTCGGCCACGGTGACGTCCTTCTGGCCGCCCGGGTTCACGGCGTTACCGCTCCCGGCCACGTCGACGGCCACACCACCGTCGACGGCCACACCACCGTCGGCGGCCACGTCGACGGCCGCGCCACCATCGTCGGTCGCCGTCGAGGAGGGTGTCGCGGCGCGTGTCACCCTGGCCGGCGACCGTGGGACGGACGGGCCGCTGGACCGGCGGACCGCGATCGTCCACGAGATCACCGGGCCGCCGGTCATGCTGACCGGCCGGGTCCACGACGGGCGGATACCGGCCGGCGCCACCGACGTGCACGTCCTGCTCCCGGCCGCGGCGGGCTTCACCCGGGGGCGGCGGATCATCATCGACGACGACGACGACGCCCGGCCGCACGCCGCCACGATCGTCCGGGCGACGCCGACGCCGACGCCGACGCCGACATCGACACCGGTGGTGCCGACGGTGCCGACACCGGCCGGGCCCGGGTATCTGCGGCTCACGATCGACCCGCCGCTGCCCCGCGAGCTTGACGGGGCGAGCGCGGCTCTGCGCGGCAACGTCGCGCCCGCGTCGCACGGCGACGACGTGCTCGCGGACGTGCTCGGCGACGGTGACGCGTCCGCCGCGTTCCAGGAGTTCCCGCTCGCGCGCGGCCCGCTGATGTTCCGGCGGTCGGCGGGGGCGCCCGGCGGGATCGCGCCGATGCTGGAGATCGTCACCGGTTCGACCGTGTGGCGGCCGGTCGGCACGCTGCACGGCACCGGCCCGTCCGACCGCGTGTTCGTCCCCGACGTCGACGCGGAGCGGGCCACGACCGTCCGGTTCGGCGACGGGGTCACGGGCGCCCGGCCGCCGACCGGGCGGGGCAACGTCGTCGCCCGGTACCGGTACGGCGACGCGGCCGACGGCGACGTCGCCGCGGACCGGCTGACCGTGGCGCTGACCAGGCCGGTCGGGCTGACCGGCGTGACCAACCCGCTGCCGACACAGGGCGCGGCCCCGCCCGAGGACCCCTCCGAGACCCGTCGCCTCGCGCCGGCGAGCGTGCGGACCTTCGACCGGGTGGTGTCGCTGCGTGACGTCGAGGAGGCCGCGCGGGCGTTCCCCGGCGTCGGCAAGGCGCGGGCCAGGATGTTCTGGACCGGTGAGGAGCACGCTGTCGCGCTCACCGTGGGTGGTCGCGACGGGGCGGTCCTCACCGGCACGCGGCTGCTGGCGGACCTGACCGCCCACCTGGCGGCCCGCCGTGACCCGAACCGGCGGATCGACGTCGGCGGCCACGAGCCCGTGGACGTCACCGTCACCGCCACGATCACGCCTGCTCCCGGCCGGGTCGCCGAGACCGTGCTGGACGCGGCGCGCGTCGCGCTGCTCGCGGCGTTCGCCTTCGACGCCCGCGACTTCGACGAGGACGTCCACCTCAGCACCGTCTACGCGGTGCTCGCCCGGGTGGACGGCGTCGAGCGGGTCGACGTCGAGCGCCTCGCGGGGCCGGCCGGGAAGCCCGTCCGCCGCGTCCCGGTCGGCCCGGCCCAGCTCGCCCGGTTCGCGGCACCGGCCGACGCCGACGTTCGTCTCGCGGGCCGCACGGTGCCCGGCGGCTCCGCCGGAGAAGGGACCCGACCATGACCGACGACGAGCCGATCGACCTGATGGGCCTGCTGCCCGCGCTGTACCGGCTGCGGGACGCCGAACGCGGCGGCCCGCTCGCGGCCCTGCTCGAGGTGATCGGCGAGCAGGTCGACGCCGTGCGCGCCGACATCGGCGGGCTGTGGGACGACATGTTCGTCGAGACGTGCGCCGAATGGGTCGTCCCGTACATCGGCGACCTGCTCGGCACGAGCCCGCTGCACGAGGTCGCGACCCGCCGGCGGGCCGACGTCGCCAGGACCATCCACTACCGGCGCCGCAAGGGCACCCTCGCGATGCTGGCGGAGCTGGCCCGGGACGTCACCGGGTGGCCGGCGCACGCGGTGGCGTTCGTCGAGTCCCTGGCCTGGAACCAGCACCTCGACCACCTCCGGACGCGCCCGGTCCCGCCCGAGGCGGACCCGCGCCGGCGCGACCCGTACGCGCTGGCCGGGGCCGGCACCGTGAACCTGCGCGACGCCGACGCCGCCGACCGTGTCGGCGGCCCGTTCGACACCGCGAGCCACACCGTCGACGTCCGGTCCCCGATCACCAGCGCCGGGGTCGACACCGACGTCCGCACGTCTCACCAGGGGTGGTACGGGATCCGGACGCTGGGGGTGTTCATGTGGCGGCTGGCGGCGTTCCGGCTGGTCGGGCTGACCCCGGCGCCGGTCATGCCGGCCACCGGGGCGGCGGACGATCCCGGCTGCTTCGGATGGGCGCTGAACCCCCTGGGCAGCCCGGCGCCGCTGTTCACCCATCCTCGCCCGGAGGCCGGCCCCACCGGGCTCACGGCCGAGATCCACGTGCCCGGGCCGATCCGGCCGTGGGCGATGTGCCGCCGGCCCGGCGACTACTACGGCTTCGACGACGCCTCCTCCGTCCATCTGGTCCGCGTCCTGCCGAACGGGGAGCGCAGGCCCGTGCCGGCCGGCGCGATCGTCGTTCGTGACCTGTCGACCTGGGAGCGCCCACCGCCCGGCAAGGTGGCGCTGGACGTCCGCCTGGGACGGGTGACGTTCCCGGTCGGGCAGGCGCCGGCCCCCGGCGAACTGGAGGCGGCCGCCACCCACGGCTTCCCCGCGCCGCTGGGCGGCGGCCCGTACGACCGGCGCCGCCCGCCCGCGCCGCCCGGCACGTCGGGCTCGTCGGGCTCGTCGGGCTCGTCCGGCGCGTTCGACCCGTTCGCCGGCCCGGACACGCTCGCCGACCCGGACGCGCTCGACGTCCTCATCGAGGTGCCGACACCGGCCGGCCCCGACGGCCCCGCCATCACCACGATCGGGCAGGCACTGGCCGCCTGGCGGCCAGCCGTGCACCGCCGGGCCGTCATCCAGATCAACGACAGCCGGACGTACACCGAGGACCTTCGGCTCGACCGGCCCGGCGCCGAACTCGTCATCCAGGCCGGGCCGGGCTGCCGGCCCACGCTGATCGGCGACGTCGTCGTCGGTGGCTACGGCCCGGACGCCACGCTCGAGTGCAACGGCCTGCTGATCGCCGGCACGGTCACGGTGGACGCGCCGCGCCGGCTGGTGCGCCTCGCCCACTGCACGCTCGTCCCGGGGCGCCGGCTGAGCCCCAGGCTCGCTCCCGAGTCCGGCCGGCCGCTCTTCCCCGCGGAGCCGAGCCTCGTCGTGACCGATGCGGCGGCCGGGGCCCGGGTCGACGTCGACCGGTGCGTCACCGGCCCGCTGCGGGTCACCGCCGAGGCGGCATCGCTGTCGGTGAGCGACAGCGTGGTCGACGCGCCATCCGTCCCCGGGGCGGCCCGGCTGCCGGCGGTCGCGGGCCTGCCCCGGAGCCCCGGGCCGGGCGGCACGCCGCTGGTGGCCGTGCCCGGGCCGCCGGCCCGGCTGGTCCGCACGACGGTGTTCGGCGAGGTGTGCGTCCGTGAGCTCACCCTGGCCTCCGAGACCCTGTTCACCGCGCCGGTGGCCGCCGAGCGCCGGCAGCGCGGCTGCGTCCGGTACAGCTACCTGCCGCCCGGGTCGACGACACCCCGCCGCTACCGCTGCCTGCCGGACGACGCGCCGGCGGCCGCGGGCAGCGTCACCGGGACCGCCGGGACCACGGAGACCACGGGGACCGCTGGGACCGCTGGGAGTACGGGGAGTGCCGGGGCCGCGGGGAGCGCCGGGGCCGCCGGGAGCGCTGGGGCCGCCGCGATCCGGGCGCGGCCGGTGCCGGCGTTCACCTCCACCCGCTACGGCGACCCCGGCTACGCCCAGCTCGGCCTGGCCTGCGCGGACGAGATCCGGACCGGCGGCGAGAACGGCACCGAGATCGGCGCCTACGCGGGTCTCGGACAGCCCCAGCGCGAGGCCAACCTGCGCGAACGCCTCGCCGAGTACGCCCCGTTCGGCATGGCGGCCCGGCTGATCTACGTGACCTGACCCGTCCGGTGACCGGTGACCCGGTGACCGGTGACCTGCTGAGAGGAATCGACGCTCGCGATGAAGGGCGACTTCACCCGCTTCACCTTCGACCCTCGTGCCCACAACCGCGGGGTGCTCACCCAGCAGGGCCGGGTCACCCTCGACGCCGACTGGAACGAACACGTCGCGATCGTCGATCACCTGGACCGCACCCGGGCCACCGACGTGATCGGCCCGTCCGGCGCGCCCCGGGACAACGCGGCCGGCCTGGTGACACCGCTGACCCGGTCCAGCACCGGCACCGGCACCGGGACCGTGCTGGACTACGGGGTCACCGCCGGGCGGATCTATGTGAACGGCCTCCTCCTCGAGCTCGGCGCGCCCCCGGCCGCCGTCGCCGGCGTGCTGGTATCGAGCGGACCGCCGGCGACCACCACCGTCACCCTCTCCGCCGGGGAGGGCCGGGACCTGCTGCCGGCCGCCGCCCAGGGCTCGGCCGCCGCCGAGGGCTTCTGGGTCGAGCTGTCATCGGCGTCGCCGGTGGCGTCGACCAGGCCCGAGGGGCCGTTCTACTGGGCCACGGAGGCCGTCGAGACCGCGAACGGGCAGGTCAGCGTCACCCTGGAGGGCGACGCGGGCGCGTTGCGCCCCGGCCCCGCGACGGGAGCGGTGCTGCTCCGGCGTGCCCTGACGTACCGTGGTCAGCCGGACCTGCCGGGTCCCGAGCCGATCGCGCTCCCGAATCCGTCCGACCCGCTTGGCCCATCACTGCCCGTGTCCGACGTCGTCTACCTCGACGTGTGGACCAGGCACGTCACCGCGGTGGAGGACCCGAGCCTGCGGGAGGTTGCGCTGGGTGGCCCGGACACGGCCACCCGAATACGGACGGTAGCCCAGATCCGCGTCCAGCGGGTGAACGCGGGGTCGTTGAGCTGCGCGGACGACCTTCCCGGCTGGCCGCCCGAGGCGAGCGGCGGCCGGCTGACCGTGGCGTACACCGAGCCCGAGGAGCCGCCGCGCCCGTGCTCGTTCACCGTCGACGGCGGATATCGCGGCCTGGAGAACAGGCTGTACCGCGTGGAGATCCACCGTGGGGGCCCGCTCGGCGGAGCGGGCGTCACGCATCCCGCGACGTTCGTGTGGTCCCGCGACAACGGGGCCGTCGTCTTCCCGATCGACTCGTTCGAACCCGGCGCCGGCCCGCCGCCTGCGAGCACGACGACGGTCGTCCGGCTGGCGCGCCTCGGCAAGGACCAGGCGCTGACCGTGCGGAAAGACGACTGGGTCGAGGTCCTCGACGACGCCACCGAGCTGGCGGGGAGCCCGGGGGCGTTACGACAGGTGGCCGACGTCGACGAGGCGGCCCGGACCGTCACGCTCGCCACCCCGGTCGTCGCCGTCCCCGCGGGACAGCATCCCAGGCTGCGGCGCTGGGACGTCCCCGCGTCGGCGACCGGGAAAGCCGCCCCGACGGTGGACGGCGACGGCAACGGCCTCGGTGTGCCTGTGGACGCCGGGCCGATCAGCCTTGAGGAGGGAATCTCCGTCAGCTTCTCCGGCGGGGCCTTCCGGACCGGCGACCACTGGACGTTCGCCGCCCGGGCTGCGACGGCGTCGGTGACCGAGCTGACGCAGGCCCCGCCAGCGGGAATCACCCATCGTTACCGCAAGTTGGCGCTGGTCGAGTGGAGAATTACGGGCGACAACGAGCCGCCGGCGGCGGCGGTGACCGACTGCCGGGACCTGTTCCCCCCGCTCACCGACATTCACGCCGCCGACGTCCGCGTCGAGGACTGCGCGAGCCGTCCCCTCGGGGTCGCCGACCTCCAGCAGGTGTTCGACGCCCAGTGCGCCCAGCGGGCCCTGCGCTACGTCTCCGGCGACGGTCAGGAGAGCCGGCCGGGGCGGCCGCTCCCAGGGAAGATCATCGTCGGTGTCGAGGACGGCTTCGGCCGTCCCGTCCCCGGCGTCCTGGTCACGTTCGGCCTGACCGGCGGCGGGAGCCTCGTCCGGGACGGCGAAACCATCCCGAACGACAACAACGAGCACCTGACCGACGGCGACGGGCGGATCTCCCTGACCTGGACGCTCGGCGCCGACGCCGGCACACAGACCGTCGAGGCGTACCTGCCCGCCACGGCGAGCACCGCCGCGCCGCCCACCGCGCGGCTGCCGGTCCGCTTCCGCGCGCTGGCCGTCCGCAACTTCCTGCGGCTGCGGGCCTCCGGTGGCGACGGCCAGACCGGCCGGCGCAACGGTGAACTGAGCTGTCGCCTCACGGTCGCGGTCGAGGACGCGGACGGCCAGCCGGTGAAAACGCGGATCAGGTTCACCGCGGACATCAGCGGTGACAGGGTGCGCGAATATGACGGCGACCCGGGACCGAACGCGAACACCAATCCGCTCGCGAGCTCCGTGGTGGTCACGAGCGGTCATACCGGCGCGGCCGGCCTGGCGGAGGCCGAGTGGGTGTTCGGTGACAGCAACGCCGCCTGCCACCAGGTGACCGCGACCCTTGAGGACTCCAGGTTCCCCGCGGCGCTGCCCGTCCACTTCCGGGCGTCCCTCGCCGCGGACGGCCCGGTCCCGCCGGCCGGCCCGAAAATCCGGGACAAGAACTGGGCCGTCGGCGAGAAGAGGCCCCTCGACCTGTTCTTCGGGAAAGAACCGCTGCGTGTCACCTTCACGGAACCGATGGACGAAAGCACCCTCAACCCGGGATCGTTCGTCTTCACGATCGAGCATCCCTTCCAGGCCGTCGAGTTCGGCACCTCTTATCAGGGCCTGCGAAGCACCATCCTCGTCGGGGACCTGGAGGCCGCCGGCGACGACACCTGGACGTTCAGCCCACGTCTCGTCCCGGACGGCCTCGGTGCCGACGCCGTCCAGCGGCTGATCCAGGGCTGGACCGAGCTACAGGGCCGGCTCGGCGCAAGCCGCGAGGGAGTCCGGTGCCGGGTGACGCTGAAGGGGAACCTGATACGCGGCGCGGGGGGAGCGGTGCTGACAGGTGACGACCTGGACACCTGGTTCTGGGTCGTTCCGTAGGCCACGATCCCCGACCCGCCGGTCATCATCGCCGGTCCGCCGGTCAGGATCCCCGGCGTGACCGACGTCATCCTCCCACCGGGAGCATCACGCCGGAGGGGCCGCGGGGCTGAGCGCGGGCGGCGCGCACCGGTCAGCCGCCCGGCCGGGAGCTCACCGGGCGGGGAGGATCTCGCGGGGACCGAGGACGCGGCAGATGCCGTCGCGCCGGTCGATCCCGAGCTTGGCGAGAATGTTGTGGACGTGGTTCTTCACGGTCGCGACGGAGATGCGCAGGCGGGTGGCGATCTGCTTGTTCGCGTAGCCCTGGCAGACGAGGACGGCGACCTCGATCTCCCGCCGGGTGAGCCGCCCGGGCGCCGATGCCGTCTTCCACGCGGGCTCGGCCGCCCGCACGGATCCCGCTTCCGCCGCATCCGGAGCCGCCGGCCCCGGGGACGTGCCTCCCGTCGTCGCCGCGTCCCCGGCCGGCGAGCGCTCCTCCGGCTGGCAGCCCTCGGGAGGGCAGGGCAACGCCAGGGCCGGTCCCGAGGCGGGGGCTTCCGGTGGAACGGCCGTCGCCGGAGCGGCCGTCGGGGCAAGACCGGCCTGTGGACGTTGCGCGTGGACAAGGGGATCCGTCCTCGCGAGCGTGGCCAGCCGCCGGGCGAGGCCGGCCGCGACGGCCGGCGAGCACGGCATCTCGCCGTCGGCGACACTCAGCACCGTGTAGACGAGATCGTCGAGATCGGCATCGAGCGGCAGGTAGCCGACCGCGCCGGCCTCCGCCCAGCGGACGACGTCGCCGGTCCGCGTCTCCGGCAGCCCGAGCACTATGACCCGCGCCCTGGGTGCGGCGATCAGTAAGGCTCTGACCAGTGGCGCCGGCGTGCCGGCGGGCGGGTCGAGCAGGATCACGTCCGGGCGGAGCAGGCCGGCGGTCCTGGCGGCCAGGGCGACGTCGGGCGCCGCGCCGACCACCGTGATCGGGTCGGCGTCGAGCCACCGGCACAACCAGTCGCGATAGAGCCGCACCGCGGCGACGACGAGAACGCGGACCGCCCGACGCATGTCCGCGTCCGGCAGCCCGGTCCGCGATCCCCTTGCCGTGGCGGCGGGAGCGTCGCCCGAGTGTGGCGCCGTCGTGAAGTCGTCAAGGAGCATGGATATGGCCCCGTCCCCCGTCACCAATGGCTTTCAACGCGGGACCGATCGGCGATCGTGATCCGCATCTGTACATTCTTGCCCAGATCGACCCACCGTATCGGCGCATCTCTCAAGGCCGCGTCCCCGGCCGGGCGGTCACGCGTGGGTGCCGGAAACCGGAAACGATCAATAGCCGGGCTGCCTGTCGGGGAGCCTCCCTCGAACGGTGTTTCCGGTCCGACACGCCGGGCCCGGTCCGGGCGGCCGAGGATCGAGCGTTCGCCGCCGGGACTGCGCGGGTCCAGCACGGCGTGCCTGTCGAACGTGAGTGTCTCGATCCCGACCAGCCGGTACACCCAGTTGGCGTCGGTGGTGGGCACCTGCTGCCGGCCCGGCGGTATGTAGGGTCTTCGCGGCTGGCCAGAACCTGTAGCCGGACGACTACAGGGCCGGCGTCCGCAGGGTGACGGTCCGCGACTCGGCCGCGCCGTCGCGGGCGCGGTCGGCGTGGCACTCGTCGCCGAAGTGCCAGATCAGTGCCAGATCAGTGCCAGGACGGGACTCTGCTGGTACCCAAGCCGCAAGGCTGCCAGACGGTTCACGGCTGCGTCGGGTCATCATCGACTGGCGGATCTCCGCGGATGTGGAGGGCCGGCCGGGTGGCCGGTACGGCCGGGTCCTGTGTCGGCGGACGAGCTGGCGGCACACGCGACAGCCATGCGGCGCATCCAGCTGCCGTCGTGGCCGTCGACACGCCCGCGTCCGCTCCCGTTCCGCCGGGACCCAGCCCGACCGGACGCAACAGAGCCCCGCCGTCTCTGTCACGCGTCATCTCGCGGTATCCCGTATCCGGGGGTGAGGATCGCGGCCGGGTCGAACCGTGCCCGCAGGGCTTGGCGGCCAGGCCACTGCTGGCCGAAGTGGGCCCGCCAGTAGTCCGGTTGCGTCGGCACCGCGTTGATCGGGTAGACGGTGCCGCCGAGGGCGACGGCCGCGTCGCGCGTCGCCCGGTTCGCCTCGACGAGCGCCGCCGCGCCGGCGGGGTCGTCGGCACGGCCGCCGCGCAGAACCGACAGGACCCACACGGGGCCCGGTCCGGCCGGCATCGGGATCGGCGTGGGCGACCCGTCGGCGTTGCCGGGGTGGATGGGAAACAGCAGGCCGACCAGCCGGGGTTCAGCCGGTCCGGTGAGCCCCCGGGGAGCGGGGCCGCCGAATACCGATGCGGCCAGCGTGGACACGGTCGCGTCGGGCATGAGCACGGTGAGCCAGGCGTGCGGTTGGAACCACTCCCCGCTTGCCCGCGCTGCCGCCTCCGCCGGGGCCATCCGATGGACGAAGTCCCGGTAGGAGCGGGCCTCGGCCTGCCGGCCGGTCCCGGTCCCGGTCCCGGCAGCGGAGCCGGTCGCCGTGCCGGGGGCATGATCGTGGTCGGAGCGGGGGCCGTACTCGTACACGGCGGTTTCGACGGCGTACTGCCACCTGCCTGATGCGGCCAGCAGCACATGTCCCTGCAGAAAGTCGGGTCCGTCGTCGGCCGCGAGCCGTCGCAGTACGGCGAGGCAGCGATCGAGGCTGTGGTGCGCTCGCAGCCCGTAGCGCACCCGACGCGGCGCCGGCACCGTGCGAAGCGTGGCAGCGACGATCAGGCTGCACTGGCCGAGCCCACCGAGCACCCCGTGGAACAGGCTCCGGTCACGGGTGGGCGAGCAGGTCAGGAGCTGCCCGGTTCCGGTGACGACGGACAGTTCCGCGACGTTGTCGATCTGCAGGCCGTGGCGGTGGCTGGCGCCGCCGATCCCGCCGACGCTCAGGGTGCCGCCGACCGAGGTGTCCACCACGTCGGTGAGCACCGGTACGGCCCGGCTGCGCCCGAGCGCCGCGTCGACGACGTCCGCCCAGCGCGCGCCGGCCTGTGCGCGGATCGTGCTCGCGGTCACGCCATCAACCCGGTTCAGTCCGGACATGTCGACGACGAGGCCGTCCGCCGCCTGCGCCTGCCCGTACACCGAGTGTCCGCGGCCGCGAGCGGTGAGGGTGCACCCCATGTCGAGCGCCAGCCGGACGGCCCGCACGACATCGCTCACGCTCGCGGCCCGGAGCACGGCCCGGGGACGATGGTGGACGAGATGGCCGAAGTCGTCGGCCGCCCAGCGAAGGCTCGCATCGTCGCGGGTGAGGACCCCATCGAACGATGGCGCGGCGGCTGGCGGAGCTGGGGGACGGAGGGCGGCGTAGGCGCGCAGCCGGGGCTGGTCCGGCCGGCCCGGCTGACCGGGCCTGCCGGACCAGCCGGAGTCGTCGGAGTCGTCGGACCCGCCGGGCTGGTCGAGGTCGATGCGCAGGGCAAGAATCGACCGGTCCGTCGCCGCGATGTGAGGCACCGGCCGTAGCGTCAATCGGTCGCCGGGGCCGATGCGGCCGCCCAGGACCGCGTCCGCCAGCAGATGGTGTAGGTGCACCAGCGCGCGGGACGCGGGGACACGTGCGGTCGCGATCTCCACGAGCAGTTCCCGGCATGGCCGGGGCGCGGCGTCGGGCCCTTGTGGGAGGTCGATACGCCGCACTGCCTGGTCGGTGGCCAGCGGGCGTGACGCTTCGAAGGTGCGCAGCAGCCGGCACAGGCCGGTGTGTGCCGCTGCGGGGGCCGGCCCCCGCCAGGCGTAGGGCCCGGCGACATGGTCGAACGTGAACCGTTCGCGCAGGTTCGCGGGGCTGCCCGCCAGGAAGATCGTCATCGTGAGGGACCGTTGCCAGGCCGCTGCCTGGTCTGACGGTAGGGCGAGCAGGAACTCGCAGGCCGCGCGTGTCCAGGCGGCGAGGTCGAGGCGGCCGAGGACGGCGACGGCCCGCACCGGTGGGTCGTCCGGCGCTGTGCGCACCGCCTCTCGCGCGGCGAGCAGGCCGGTGATGCTGTCCAGGTCGAAGCGGGGTGCCAGGTCCGGGCGGGCCGCGCGGAAGCGGGCGGCGGCTCTCGCGCGCAGCAGTGCCTGTACGTCGCCGGCCGGCGGCGCGTCGCCGGTCACAGGTACGCCTCGGACAGCAGTTGCCTGGTCGGCGCGGGCCGTCGCCGGCCGAAGGCGTGGGAGGTCAGGCGGTAGGGATCGATGTACAGGTGACGGCCGCGGTGTCGTTCGAGCAGTTCGAGCAGCTCGGACCGGCCCGGCGGGTCGGCTGGTTCGCCACCGCGCCCCGGGGCCGGGCCGCCGCTGTTCTCGCACAGCCGTTCGGCGCGTGCGACGCAGTGGCGCAGCAGGTCCTCGCGCAGCGACTGCTCCGGCCCGGGGCCGAGGATGGCGATGAAGTACAGCCTGTAGCGGCGCACGGTGGCCCCGGCCATCTCGAGCACGTGGGACAGCAGGCGGTAGTCGGCGTCGAGTTCGGGATCGTGGGCCAGCACGATCTCGTCGTGATCGCCGGCCAGCGGCAGTAGCTCACGCAGGGCGCAGGCCAGGTAGTTGGGTCGGCCGTCGGCGGCGACGATCTGGCGCAGCGGCTGGCCGGACCGGGTCAGGTCCAGGTGCACGGGGCCGCCGTGGGCGCGCAGGTCGACCAGAACGCCCAGCTCGGCGAGCCGGTCGAGCACCGCGGCCAGATCCGCCCCGGGAGGCACATGGGCCAGCAGGCCCGGATCGTGCATTCCCAGTATCCGGTACTGGGTCTGCCAGGCCCGCAGCACGCGGACACTGGCCGGGTGGACCCAGCCGTGCTCCGCAATTCTCCGGTTCGCGCGACATCGGTTACCTGCGTTCCGCGGCGATGGCGAGATAGTCGATGCTGCGCTCGCGGTAACCCTCGAGGAACGGTGCCTCCACGCCGGTGCGCAGCGACGACCGTTCCCGCAGCTCCCAGTAAGGAATCGCCGCCTCGGTGTGCCGCGCGACGTGGAAGGGGACCAGTCCGTGGGCGGCGAGTGCGGTGAAGTAGGCGCTGCGCGGGTGCATGGCGCAGCGGTAGTGCGCGTCGATCTTCCGGGAGGCTGGCGACCGGGGGTCGACGGCGTCGTTGCGGCACCAGGTGATCGCCACGTAGCGTCCGCCGGGGCGCAGCAGCCGGGCGAACTCGCCGAACACCTCGTCGATGTCCACACACATTGTGGTCTCGTTGGAGACGATCGCGTCGAACGACTGGTCGGGGAACGGCGTATGGGCCATGTTCGCGAAGTGGAAGCGGACCCGGTCCGCCCATCCGCGGCGGCGCGCGATCCGCTCGGCGAAATCGATGTGGTGGCCGCAGTAGTTCACTCCGTCCACGCGGCAGCCGAAGCGTTCGGCAATCATGAAGGACGCGGAACTTGTCAAGATTTTTTAGGCAAGATTCTTTGTGAACTAGCCTACTTCTGATCTTTGTGTGGGGACGGCCTCCGATCTTTCGGGCGCGCCCTCGTCGGCCGGTTCGCTGTCCTCGCCGGGCCTCGTGTTGATCCCGGCCGGTTTCGGCAGCGGCAGTCGAAGTCGACCACGGTCCGGTAGCCGGCCGCTCCCGCCGCCGTCAGGATCAACGGTGTCGCCTGGCTGGTGCCCGAGGGGCGGAAGTAACGGCCCTCCCCGGGCGCCAGCCGGGCCAGCACGTCACGGCATGCCGTGATCTCCTCGCTCACCTGGGACGCGGGCAGCTCCGTCAGCGCGGGATGGGTGCAGGTATGGTTGTCCAGCTCGTGACCTGCCTGCAGGATCAGCCCGGCAAGATCCGGATAGCGAGCGGGCCATTGCCCGGCAGCAAACACGGTGATCGGCACGTTCGGCTGAAGCTTCGGCATCCTGGAGTCATCGGGTTGTGTCAGCGCAGGATGCCGGTGTGGCCGAGGGAGTAGCGGCCGGGTTGCGGCCAGACGGCCAGCCCATGCGGCTCTCGCCCGACGGGAATCCTGCTCAGCATTCTTCCCCGCGCGGGATCGTCGCCGTCGGTACCGCCGGTGTCGAAGACATAGACGACGTTGCTGCGCCGACCGGACAGCCAGAGCCGGGAGCCGTCAGCGTTGATGTTGCCCATGTCCGGGGTGCCTCCGCCGGGAATCGGCCAGGTGACCACGACCTTGCGGGTGGCGAAGTCGATGACCGACACGGAGCCCGCGGATCCGTCGTGCGGGAATGGGGGCATGTCGGACATGAGGTGACCGCCGCGGTTGGTGACGTAAAGATAGCGGTCGTTGCGGCTGGGGTAGAGCCCGTGGGTTTCCGGCCCGGTCTCGACGAACCCGATTGTCGTGAAGCTGTCACCGTCGATGAGGTGGACGCCGTCCGCGTTCATGTCGGCGACGTACCAGATCTTTCCCGCGGGTTCGATCCTGATGTCCTGGGGGGCGGCATGCGGTCCGAGGTCGAGATAGCCGACCACCCGCTGAGCAGCAATATCGATCTTGACGAGGCGACCGGCGAACTCGCAGGTGGCGATCGCGTAGGAGCCGTCCGGGGAGAAGTCTGCGTGATTGACCCCGGCGCACCGGGTGCCGACGTCGAGGCTGTGGCGCAGCGCGAAACTGTGCGGGTCACGGAAGTCGACGTGGTGGATTGCCTCGGCCATCACCATCGCGTACCTACCATCCGGTGTGAAATACAGATTGTAGGGGTCGCTGACCGGAATCGCCGGACCAGCGGGCTGGCCGGTGCGAGGGTCGATCGGGGTCAGACTGTTGCCGAGGTTGTTGTTCACCCACAGGGTGCGCAGGTCCCATGAGGGGACCACGTGCTGTGGTTCCGCCCCGGTCCGGTAGGTCGCGATCACCCGCATGGTGTTCTGGTCGATCACGGTGAGCGTCCCGTCCCGCAGGTTCGGCACGTAGACGAGCGCCGGATCGCCGCTCACCGCCGGGCTGAACATCCCGGCCCCGGCGTGGGCGTAGATGCCCGCTGTTGGCGGCACCGCCGCTGACCGCGAGGCTTCGGCCGATGTGCCGGTGTGTGGACGGGGTCCACTCGACGGATGGTGGTAGACGGCGAGCCCGGTTGCTGTAATGAGCACAATTACTAGCCCGACCAGGGCTGGGAGCAGCCGCCCGTGGCTCCTGCGGTGCCTGCGGCGTGGGGTGATGCTCATCAGTTTATATGAACTCGCGGCGTCCAGCCACGCCCACGGACGTGATGTACGGGAGTAATTTCGCTCGATCATTAGTGGGATGACCTCGGCTGTAGCAAGGATTTCGAATATATCGCGGTTCCTGTAGATGGTTAGTTACGGTGGCTGCAGACGGCTGTTCGGAGTGTTTTAGAGGAAGGGCCGGAGAATATCTGGAGCTGTCCTGGTTTCGTTCACAACCAGGGCTTTGAACGACTGTGGGAGCTCATGCTACTCGTAGCAGCGGGTTTCGTGTTCGCGGGGGCTGTGGCGTATCCGTTTGGTGGAGTGCCGGCGACCCTGCCCGCGGCCGACGACGCCGCCGGCGGGACCGGCGAACCCGACCTGTCGCCGCACCGGCACGCCGTCGGCAGCCGACGAGCCGGCGGGCCGAGGCGCGCCACCGCGCGGACGGGAGTGCTGTCGGCCCCCGCGATCGACAGGGAACAGCCACACCTCCGCCGATCGCCCGGCCTGCTGGGCGACGAGCAGCTGCTCGAGGCCGGTGAGGTTCTCGGCGACGACGGCCCCCGCGCCGATCCGGTGGGGGCCGTTGCCTGGTCCGTGCGGTGATCTGAGTGACGTGCCGCGCCCCGCTGGCCGTGGTCCGGCTATGGTCGGTATCCGGTTTGTGGCTCTTCCCGCCGAAAGGCCCGTCGGAAGGCGTAATGCGCATGGTCCGATGTGATCACTTTTGGGAGGTGGCCGGCCGCTGCCGGTCGGGGAGGTTCCGGCCCCGCTGTGGGATCCGCGGTGGGGCCAGAGGGCGGGGCGTGTGACCAGCGGTACAGGGCACGGGAAACGAGGGCTGTTCGGTCGTCGGCGACCGACCGCGTCCACGCGAAACGAAACCGTGCCATTACCAGGAGCTTCGCGTGGCCGGGTGGTGGTCATCACGGCCAGCGTCGGCGCGGGCCATGACGGGGCGGCCGTGGAGTGGGCGCGGCGCCTGCGTGATCACGGCTTCGAGGTCGACATCCACGATTTTCTGACTGTGCTGGGTCGGATACTGGGTGAAAGCATGCGCGACGCCTACGAGACGGTCCTGCACCGCGTGCCGTGGGTCTACGCGCTGCTCTTCCGGCTGACCGCGTTACCGCACGGGGCTGCGATGCTGGCCCGTAACCTCATGACGCCGTTCCTGTCGAAGCTGGGCGCTCTGTTTCCGCCCGACACCGTCGCGGTCGTGACGACCTACCCGATGGCCGGTCAGCTGCTCGGCAAACTGCGTCGGCGGGGCGCACTGGCGGTACCGGCGTTCACCTTCCTCACCGACTTCTCGGTCCACCGGCTGTGCGTGGCGCCGGGCATCGACGCCTACTACGTGTTGCACGCGGTCAGTGCCGCCCAGGCGCGAGCGCTCGGGGCCACGGAGGTCGTCATCACCGGCCCGCTGGTGTCCGGCCGTTTCCGCCCGGCCTCGGCCGCGGACCGTCGGCTGGCCCGGGAGCGGTTCGGGCTCCCGGCCGGCGAGCGGCTGGCGTTGCTGGTGGCCGGATCCTGGGGTGTCGGCGATGTCGAGCACGCCGCCACGGAGATCGCCGCTACCGGCGTGGCGATGCCGGTGGTCGTCTGCGGCCGCAACACCGCGTTACGGGAACGGCTGGACGAAGCGGGGCTGGGCTGCCCGTTGGGCTGGGTCGAGGACATGCCCGCCCTGATGCAGGCGGTCGACGTGCTTGTCGAGAACGCCGGCGGCCTGACATCCCTGGAGGCGATGGCCTGCGGGCTGCCCGTGGCCAGTTACCGGCCGATTCCCGGTCACGGTCGGACCAACGCGGCCGCCCTGGACGAGGCCGGCGTCTCGACGTGGATCCGCACCCCCTCCGAGCTGCGGGCCACCCTGGCCGAGCTGGTGGAAGGTCCCCGCGGCCGGCGGCAACGAGCCGCCGGGCTGGCGTTGTTCGCCGCCGACCCCACGGCCGTCGCCGTCCAGGCCATCGAGGGCGCGGGACGGCGGGACGGTCACCCCGGCACCGTCGGTGGGCGCACGGCCGCCGTCATCGGGCGGAAGGGACCCCTGGCAGCTGGCAACCGCTGGGCGCGGCGCGTGGTCGTGGCCGTGGCCACGGCTGTCGTCGTCGGCTGGAACATGACGGTCGGTACCCAGCTCGCGGTCGCGCACGGGTTCGACGCCGCCCGGCCGGGCGGGCGTGGCGAGGTCTTCGTCATCGTCCACCCGGGCCCGGAGACCAGTCTCGACCCGGCCGCGGTCCGTCTGTTGCAGGCCAGGCAGGTCGCGGTCGCGGTGGACGCCCCGTTGCTCCACCACCGGCCCGACCTCGCCCGGACCCTGGCGGCGTCGGGACTGACGCTGGTCAACGCCGGCGGTGGCCCGCCCTACCGGACCGGGATCGTCGGTGGCCGCTCCGCGATCAGGCACACCGCCGCCGCCGTGCAACGGGTCGGTGGCCGCCCGCTGGAGTTCTACCTCAGCAACGGCGACCTGGACGCGGTGGACCTGGGAACAGCGGCGTATCTGCACGAAACTATCGTGCTTCCGAACCAGCACGTCAGCGGCGGTTCGCTGATCCCGTCGCTACGACAAGGGGAGATCGTGCTCGTGGAGTGTGCGCAGCGGCCCGACTGCGGGCTCGCCACCACCCTCGCCGGGTTGGACCGGCAGACGGCCGGCCAGCCGATGCGGGTCGGATCGCTGGCGGAGCTCCGAGGGTGAGCGGCCTGCCCCGGCACCTGCTACGGCGTACCGCCGCGGCCGGTGCCGCCGCGACCGGGACCGTCGCGGCCGTCCACGCCCTGCCCGCGCTCACGTCGGTGCCGGGGCTGCGGCGCCGGCTCGTGCCCGGCCTGGCCGGCGTGGGAGATCCCGGCCACGTCGCGTTGACCTTCGACGACGGCCCCGACCCCACCTCCACCCCCCGGTTTCTCGAGGCCCTGGCGGCCCACGAGGTCCGGGCCACCTTCTTCCTGCTCGGCTCGATGCTCGTCCGGGCGCCGGAGCTGGGCCGGGACCTCGTGCAGGCCGGCCACGAGGTGGCGGTTCACGGGTGGGAACACCGCTACTTCGTGCTACGCGGCCCGACCGCCACGTATGACGACCTCGCCCGGGCGCGTGATCTCGTCGGTGACGTGACCGGGCAGACGCCCGCGTTCTTCCGCCCGCCGTATGGCGTGCTCAGCACCGCGGTGCTGCGGGCCGCCCGGCGCCTTCGGCTCCGGCCGGTGCTCTGGACAGCCTGGGGGAAGGACTGGAGCTCCCGCGCCACGCCGCGCTCCGTTCTCGACACCGTCCGCCGCGACCTCGTCGGCGGCGGGACCGTGCTGCTACACGACTCCGACTGCACGTCGGCCCCGGGAGCCTGGCGTTCGGCCCTGGGCGCGCTCCCCGCGCTGCTCGACGAATGCGCCGGTCGCGGCCTTCGCGTCGGGCCGTTACGCGAGCACCTCGCCCCGCGAGCAGGCGGGGAGGTCCGCCCCACCGGCCGCCTGGACGGTTCCGCAGGCCGTGCCGCCCCGGGCGCCGCGGAAGGTGCCCCGCGCACGGCAACAGCGCCGTGAGCGTGCTCGCGGTCCCGGTGGCACTCGCGTCCGCGACCTGTTTCGCATGCGCCTCCGCGCTGCAACACCGCGCCGCCAGCCAGGAACCACTCCACCAGGTCCTGGATCCGCGTCTGCTGTTCCGGCTGACGCGTCGGCCCCTCTGGCTGGCCGGCGGGATCGCCGATGTCGCCGGCCTCGGGCTGCAGACGCTGGCACTCGGCCTCGGCGCGCTCACCGTCGTTCAGGTGCTGCTTGTCAGCGGGCTGTTCCTGGCGGTGCCGCTCGAGGCCGCGTTCGAACGGCGCCGGCCCCGCCGCCGCGATCTCGCCGTGGCAGCCCTGGCCGCCACGGGCCTCGCCGTGTTCCTGCTGGCCGCGACGCCCGGCGACGGGGTCTCCGAACCGTCCAGCCTGGCCTGGTTACTGACCGTGGCCGTGGTCGGCCCGGTGGTCGCGGCGACTGTCGGCTTCGCCCGACGCGCCCGCGCGCTGCGCCGCGCCACCTACCTCGGGCTGGCGACCGGCATCACCTACGGGATGACCGCCGGGCTGTTGAAAGCCTGCGCCGAAAGGCTGAGCGCCGATCCGTCCAGCCTGTTGACCGGCTGGCAGCTGTATGCCCTCGTCGGCATCGGTGCGGCCGGGTTCATCCTCAACCAGAACGCCTTCCAGGATCGTCTCGCGGCGCCCCTGGTCGCGATCACTCTCGCCGATCCGGCGCTCAGTATGATCATCGGAGTCGCGGTGTTCCACGAACGGGTGACCGTGGACACCCCACGGGTGGCTGTGCTGCTCCTCGCGGCAGCCGCGGTAACCGCCGGGACCGGGCTGGTCACCGCCGGGCCGCCGATCGGGGAGCGCAGCGGCGACGGCAGTGACGCCGGGTCCGCGGACGCCGGATCCACCCCTGATCCACACGGTCGGGCAGGTTCCATGCAAGGGGAACGGGAAGAACCGGCTCAACCCGGTGGGGGAGTGGGTGTGGTCACCGGTGCCGGTGCATGAGGCGCTGGTCGATCTGGAGTCGTTCGTGCTGGCCCAGCAGGCCCGCCAGCTCGTCGTCGAGCAATGTGGCGACGTCGTCGGCGATCGGTGAGTCGTGTGCGGTCAGCCGGCCATGTCGACGAACCGGTTGTAGCGCCCTGGAACGCGACGGTCACCGTGCTGGTCGGGCCGTTGCGGTGCTTGGCGAGGATGAGGTCGGCCTCGCCGGCGCGCGCTGACTCCTTCTCGACCGCGTCCTCGCGGTACAACAGGATCACGAGGTCCCCGTCCTGCTCGATCTGGCCGGAGTCGCGCAGGTCGGCCAGTGCCGGCCGCTTGTCTGCGCGCAGGTCAGAGGCGCGGTTGAGCTGGCTCACGACGACGATCGGGATCTCAAGCTCCATCGCGAGCGTCTTGAGGCCGCGGCTGATCTCGCTCATCTCCTGGACGCGGTTCTCCCGCCGGCTCGTCGAGGTCATCAGCTGCAGGTAGTCGACGACAAGCAGACGCAGGTCGTTCCGGGTGACGCACTCGCTGTTTCTCAAGGAGCTGTACGTCTCCGCTGCCGCCCGGCGGCGCGGGGTCGGGCGGATGCTCATGGAGCACCTGCGGACCATCGCCGAAGAGCAAGGTCGTAGCCGCTTGGAGTGGACCACGGATCAGGAGAACACCCAGGCTCAGACCTTTTACGACGCCTTGGGTGCGCACGTGCATGACGGCAAGGTGTTTTACCGGACAGCGATTCCATCGCCGTAGTTGGCCTTGGCGCACCGCCACGTCGCCGAGACCGGGTGCGTGTGCGCGAGGCGACCGGGGAACGGTCGGCGACGGGCGAACTACACTGGCGCCGTGAGTCTGGAGGCGGGGACCGCGGCAGCGGACAAGCTGAGGAACGCGATGGTGGACGGCCTGCGGCCGTCGGGCGCGGCGCTGAGTGGCCAGGTGGACGCGGCGATGCGGGCGGTGCCGAGGCACGTGTTCGTGCCCGACGTGTCGCTGGAACGCGCTTATGGGCCCGACCCGGTGGTGACCCACCGCGACGGCGACGGGGTTCCGGTCAGCTCGGCCTCCGCGCCGGCCACGGTCGCGGGGATGCTGGAGGATCTCGACGTCCGTCCGGGGCATCGGGTTCTTGAGATCGGTGCTGGGACCGGGTACAACGCGGCGTTGCTCGCCCGTCTGGTCGGCCCGACGGGTTCCGTGACGACGATCGAGTACGACGAGGCCGTGGCGTCCGCGGCGCGCGCCGCGCTGAGCGGCCTGGGCGCGGCCGTGACCGTGGTCCACGGAGATGGCATGCTCGGTGTGCCCGGACAGGCGACATTTGACCGGATCGTGGTCACGGCGGGTGCCTGGGATGTCCAAGGGCTTGGTGGGAGCAGCTAGCCGAGGACGGACGTCTGGTGGTGCCGTTGCGGATGCTTGGCCTGACCCGAACAATTATCTTCGAGCGCGCCGGAGCGGTTCTGCGTAGCCGGTCGGTCGTGGAGGACGGGTTCATGCCGATGCGCGGCGTCGGTGCCGTTCGTGAGCAGAACATCCCGGTCGGCGCCGGCCCGGACCTGACGATTCGGCTCGATGACGATCGCCCGGGGGATGCCTCGGTGCTGCGGGGCGCGTTGGATCATCCTGTGGCGGTGTGCTGGACCGGGGTCGAGGTCCCGTGGGGCTGGACAGAGCATCTCGATTTCTGGCTGGCCACGTTGGAGGGCTTCTGCCGGCTTCTGGTGTCGCGGGCCGCGGTCGATGCCGGCCGGCTGATGGCGCCGAAGGGGCCGTGGGGAAGCATGGGTGTTGTCGAGGGTGGGACGCTGGCGTATCTCACGACGCGGCCGAGCCCTGACGGCGACGCGGAGATGCCCAGCTACGAGATCGGTGCCTGCGGCTACGGCCCGCAGGGCGCCGATCTGGCGGCCCGGCTCGCCGGGCGGGTCCGCGACTGGGACCGTGACGGTGGGCAGGGCGTCCAGTTGTGGATCGAGGCATATCCGGCCGATGCCGTCCGTCCGGAGGCGTCGGGTGTGCTGCTTGCGGTCGACAAGCGCGACAGCCGGGTTCTCGTCCGGGTGGCTGAGCAGGCACCCGCCGCGGTCTGACCGTCTTGGCCGGACGGGGTCAGGACACGGACGGGGTCAGGACAGCAGCAGGGCGTCCCAGGCCGTGCGCAGGCCCTCGGGGACGGGGAACGTGGCGTGCTCGGCGAGAGCGAGCGCCGTTCCGGCGGCGCCGGTGAGGAAGCCGGGCCGGTCGGTGGCCGTGCTCCCGGCGACGTGTGCGAAACCGAAGCGGCGCGTGGGGTCGAACGCGTCGGTGACCGCGGTCGCGGCGTGCTTCGCGACGGCCGTGTTGTGGATGGTGTCGGCGGCGCGGAGGACGCCGGCGTATCCGTGGCAGAGCGTCGGTCCTTCGACGTCCCAGTGGCCCGGCCGTTCCGCGAGGAGGCGCAGCGCGTCCCGGGCGGCCTCCTCTACCGCGGGTTCTCTGGCGGCCTGGCCGGCGGGTGTGAGCGCGCGGCTGATGCCGGGAATGCCGTAGCACCAGGCGTCGGCGCGTCCGGCTGGCGGGGCGGCGTGGCCGGCATCGAGGTCGTCGCCGGTGATGTGCGGGGCCCATGTCCTGGTGCGTTCGTCGCGCCAGCGCAGCAGCCAGGCAGCGGCGTGGGTGATGGCGTCGCGTTGGCCGGGGACGGTGAATCCGGCCAGGTGGGGCGGTGGCGAGTAGCGCGAGCGGTCCGGCGATCCCGTGGGCCATGCCGGTGGTCGCCGCGCCGGAGGGGTGCGCGGTGACAGCGGCCGGGT